>NZ_JAMYSY010000012.1:0-145844 GCF_040322175.1 Mesorhizobium sp. M0185
AAGCAACAGATAGGGTGGGAAACTGTTCGCGATGTCCTCGCACACCTGTTCGCGATGTCTCCGGTCCAAACAGGGGGGAGATTGGCAGTTCCTGCGAAGGCGGCCGCTTTCCGACCTCGACGATTGGCGAAAGCGGTGATGACAGCCAATCTCTCGCCTCGAGGGGGAGATGCCAAGTTTTGGCAAAGAGGGCAGGCCAGAGGGGGGTGCTTCGCGCATCCGCCGGTGCTTAGCCGATGCACTTCGGACCCCACCTTCTCCTCGCCGCCCTCGAAGGCCTCGTCACCTCCGCCGTGCTGGCGCTGACGGCGCTTGGCCTGTCGCTGGTGTTCGGCGTCATGCGCGTCGTCAATGTCGCGCATGGCGAGTTCTTCATGCTGGGCGCGGTGCTTGCCTGGGCGATCTCAACGGCGATATCCGGCCATCCGGCGCTCGGCTTCCTGGCCGCCCTGGTGCTGGCGCCGCTGATCGTCGGCCTGATCGCGCTGCTCGCCGAACGGCTGGTGCTGCGCCGGCTCAACTACAATCCGGAAGCCACCATCGTCGCCACCATCGGCATGCTCTACATCATCCAGCAACTGGCGCTGACCTTCTACGGCCCGGAGGCGCGGCCGGTGGAGCCGCCGTTCAGCTACCGCATCCTCCTGCCGTGGTTCGGTTATTCCGGGTACAAGCTGTCAATCATCGCCGCGTCGGCGCTGCTGCTGGTCGCGACCTGGCTGGTGCTGACGCGCACGAAAATCGGCCTCGTCATGCGCGCCACGCAATATGACAGCGAGACGGCGCAGGCCTTCGGCATCCCGGTGACCAGAGTCTATGCCGGTGTTTTCGCGCTCGGCGCCATGCTGGCTGCTGTCGCCGCGGTGCTGATCGTGCCGATCAGCCAGGCCCACTATCTGATGGGACAGGACCCGCTGTTGCTGTCGTTCATCGTCGTCATCATCGGCGGCCTCGGCTCGCTGCGCGGCACGGTCGTCGCCGCGGTGCTGATCGGCCTTTCCGACGGCATCATCTCGGTGTTCTTCTCACCGACGCTGGCCAAGATCATCGCCACCTTGCTCGTCGCCATGGTGCTGGTGTTCCGGCCGCAGGGCCTGTTCGGGACGACATCACGATGAAGGATGCTTCGCCGGCAAAGCCATATGCGCTGCACCTCGGCGTCATCGCCCTGCTTTTCGGGCTTAGCTTCGTCCTGCCGGAATACCATCACGGCCTGCTCGCCCGCATCATGGTGCTGGCGGTCTTCGCCATGGGCTACAATCTGCTGTTCGGCTATGTCGGGCTGCTCAGCCTCGGCCATGCCATGTTCTTTTCAGCCGGGCTCTATGGCGCCGGCCTTGCCGTCATCCATCTCGGCTGGAGCGTGCCGGCCGCCTTCGCAGCCGGGCTTGCCTGCGGCGCGCTTCTCGCGCTGGTGATCGGGCTGCTGGCGCTGCGCACCTCCGGCGTCGCCTTCATGATCGTCACTATGATGTTCGCGCAGGTATTCTATCTCGTCATCCTCTATTTCGCTGCCTGGACCGGTGGCGACCAGGGCATGGTCGTGCCGCAGCCGATGCGTGTCCTTGTCCTGGGCAGCACGTCGCTCGACCTCACCAACCCGACCGTGCGCTATATGAGCGCGTTGGCACTGTTCTCGATCGTGCTGCTCATAAGCCTGGCGATAGTCCGCTCCGGCTACGGTCGCGTGCTGGTCGCCATCCGCGAGAACGAAGAGCGGACCAAAATGCTTGGCTACGATACATTTTCCAACAAGCTCGCCGCCGTCGTCATCTCAGGCAGCATCTGCGCGGCTTCCGGCGCGGCCTATGCGCTGCTGTTCGGCTATGTCGGCTCGAGCTTCGCTTCGGTGCAATATTCCATCCTGCCGCTGCTCTGGGTGCTGCTGGGCGGTGCCGCCACCACGCTCGGTCCGCTGATCGGCACGCTGTTCATGTATTATGTCATCGACGTCGCCAGCGGCTACACCTCGGCCTATCTGCTGATCGTCGGCATAGCGCTCATCCTGCTGGTGCTGTTCTTCCCGAGAGGCATTCTCGGCAGCATCCGCCAGCGCTGGCTCGGGTGGTTGCCATGATGCCGCTGCTCACCACCAAAGGCCTGTCGCGCAGTTTCGGCGGCTTGCGTGCCGTCGACGGCGTCGACTTCGCGCTGATACCGGGCGAGATTCGCGCCATCATCGGCCCCAACGGCGCCGGCAAGACCACCCTCGTCAGCCTGGTCAGCGGCCGCATCCAGTCCTCGTCGGGCACGATCATCTTTGACGGCGCCGATATCACCAGCCTGCCTGCCTACGCCAGGGTTCGCCTTGGCATCGCCTATACTTTCCAGATCACCAGCGTCTTTGCCAATCTCAGCGCCTACGACAATGTCGCCCTGCCGGTCCAGCGCACGCTGACCGATGGCCGTTCGAAGGGCGCGGTTCACACCGGCGTCATGGCGGCGCTCGAGCGCACCGGCCTTGCCGACCGGGCGCAAATGCCTGCCGGGCAATTGTCCTACGGTCACCAGCGGTTGCTGGAAGTGGCAATGGGACTGGCACTGAAGCCGCGGCTGCTGATCCTCGACGAACCGACGCAAGGGCTTGCCGACAGCGAGATCGACAATTTCATCGAGCTGGTGCGCGAGATCGCCGATAGCGCCACCGTGCTTTTGATCGAGCACAACATGCCGGTGGTCATGCGGCTCGCCGACCGCATCACCGTCTTCAACGCCGGCAGGATCTTGGCTGAAGGCACGCCCGAGCAGATCCGCGCCAATGCCGCGGTGCAGGACGCCTATCTGGGGACGACCCATGGCTGAGGCCCAGTCCAAGGCACTGACGATCTCCGGGGTCGACTGCTTCTATGGCGAGGTCCAGGTGCTCTATGGCCTCGATCTTGTCTTGAACGAGGGCGAAGTGCTCTGCCTGTTCGGCCGCAACGGCGCCGGCAAGACGACGACGCTGAAGGCAATCATGGGCCTGGTGCCGGTAAGCTCCGGCTCGATCAGGCTCGAAGGGCGGGAATTGAGCGGCTTGCCGGCGCACGAGGTGCCCAAGGCCGGCGTCGCCTACGTGCCGCAGGGCCGGCGGCTGTTTGCCGAGATGACGGTGGCGGAAAATATCGATATCGGCCTGATGGCCCGCAACAAGGGCAAGGCGACGCGCGAAAACGTGCTCGATCTCTTCCCGCTGTTGCGCCAGCGCCTCAGGCAGCGTTCGGGCACGCTATCCGGCGGCGAGCAGCAGATGCTGGCCATGGCCCGCGCCCTGTGTCTGGAACCGCAGGTGCTCCTGCTCGACGAACCGACCGAAGGGCTGATGCCGTCAATGATCGCCAAGATCCGCGAAACCGTGTCGAAGCTGCGTGCGCTTGGCGTGTCGACAATTCTTGTCGAGCAGCGCGTCGATGCCGTGCTGTCGGTCGCAGACCGCGTTTGTTTCATCGAAAACGGCCGCGACCGCGAGACGGTCGATGTCGAGGAACTGCGTTCCGATCCCTCCGCGGTCCGTCGCTATGTCGGCGTCGGATGATCAGGCAAAGAACAGCAAGCCGGCAAGCAGGAATGTCGGGATCAGCACCGCGCCCGACCATGCCATATAGCCAAAGAAGCTTGGCATCTTGATGCCGCGATGCCTGGCAATGGCATAGACCATGAAATTCGGCGCATTGCCGACATAGGTGTTGGCGCCCATGAACACCGCGCCTGCCGAGATCGCCGCCAGCGTCGAGGCGAGCTCGGTCATCAGATGCTGCGCATCGCCGCCAGCCAGCTCGAAGAACACCAGATAGGTCGGCGCATTGTCGAGGAAGGACGACAGCGCTCCGGTCAGCCAGAAATAGGCAAGGTTGTCCGGCGCGCCGGTCGGCGAACTGACCAGCAGCACCAACGGCGCCAGCGCGCCGTCGAGCCCGGCCCGCAATATGGCGACGACCGGCACGATGCAGATGAAGATGCTGGCGAACAGCTTCGCCACCTCGGCAATCGGCCCCCAGTTGAAGGCGTTTGCGCCGCGAAACTCCTTCGGCGAGACGACAAGCGAAGTGAAGGCCAGTATCAGGATGGCGGCGTCGCGCACCAGATTCTGCAGCTCGAGGCTGACGCCTTGAAATGAGAAACTCACTCCCGGCTTCCAGGCAGCGGAAATCAGGATCGCGGCGATTACGCCGGCCAGCAGCGGGATGTTGGCCAGGCCGCGAATGCGCACCTTGCTGTCGGGCGTCGGATCCTTGATTTTCGGCGCGCCTTCCTCCCGGCGATGCATGATGATGTCGATCGCCAGGAAAACAGCCAGCACCACGCCGGCGACGAACAGCGTCTCGGGCAGCAGGTGAACTGTCGTCCAGAAGAAATCGACGCCGCGCAGAAAGCCGACGAACAGCGGCGGATCGCCCAGCGGCGTTAGCGACCCGCCGATGTTGGACACCAGGAAGATGAAAAAGATGACGACATGGGCGTTGAAGCGCCGGTTGTCGTTGGCGCGGATGAGCGGCCGGATCAGGATCATCGAGGCGCCGGTTGTGCCAATGATCGAGGCAAGCAGCGCCCCTCCCAGCAACAACCCGGCATTGACCAGCGGCGTGCCGTGTATGTTGCCGGCAACGAAGATACCGCCCGAAATGGTGAACAGCGCAAACAGCAGGATGATGAACGACATGTATTCCGTAAGCAGCGCATGCAGCACCGCCTGCGTGGCGGACGGGATGCCGAAGGCGATGGCCAGCGGCCCGATCACCAACGCTGCCCAGAAGGCAGCGATCTTGCCGTAATGGTGCTCCCAAGCATGATGGAACAGCAGCGGGCCGGTCGCGATGCAAAGCAATAGCCCGGCAAACGGCAGCACCCACCAAAGCGACATGGCGGCGCCCGGCAATTCGTGCGCTTCGGCCGCGAGAACCGCTCTCGGAGAAAAGATTGCTGCAATAGGTGCAGCACTTGCCGTCAACGCCGCAAACCGCATGAAGCCCCTCAAAAGTCTGTCAGGTTCGGCTGGATGACGTTCAAATCAGTGTCACGCCGGCATCGCGCATCCGGCCCAGCATCCTCTCCACGGAGCCGTTGAGATCGATGCCGCGGCAGGCGTCGAGCCGCACGGACGTCTCAAAACCGAGCTTGACCGCGTCGAGCGCCGAAAAGGCGACGCAGAAATCCGTCGCCAGGCCGACCAGGGTCAGCGTCTCGATGTTCCGATCCCGGAGATAGCCGGCAAGGCCGGTCGGCGTCGTCCGGTCGTTCTCGAAGAATGCGGAATAGCTGTCGATCGCAGGACGGAACCCCTTGCGGATCACCAGCTCGGCCTTGCTCCAGGCGAGGCCCGAATGGAAATCCGATCCCAGGCTGCCCTGGATGCAGTGATCCGGCCACAGCGTCTGGTGGCCATAAGGCACGTCGATCGTTTCGAACGGGTGCTTGCCGGGGTGGCTGGAGGCAAAGCTCGAATGGCCGGCAGGGTGCCAGTCCTGCGTCAGCAGGACGTGCTCGGTCCGCCGGATTAGGTCATTGACCAACGGCACGATTTCGTCGCCACCGGCCACTTCAAGGGCGCCACCCGGGCAGAAATCGTTCTGCAGGTCGATAACGACAAGCGCTTCGTCGGCCATGGAGCCTCCTTATTTTCTTGGTCTTGAGCTTAGGCTCCAATAAAAACGCGACCGGACGCAGAAACTTGACCAGATGGCCGGCTGCGTCAACCTCTCATGGCATAACAAATGCATTCCGGGTGCACCGGTGCCAACAGTCGTGCAAACTCTGGCTTTGACAATTCCTGCCGGCTTGATATCATTTGCATACGAATGAATTTCCTGCCTTGAATGCTCGGGAAAATCTTTCGGCAGGATCCCCTCTCGGGAAGCCCATTCTGGGAAGGCAAAGCGTGATCCGTTACGCAAAACCCACCACGGTCGACGACGCCCTCGCTTTGCTGGGCGAAGGGCAATGGCGCATCCTCGCCGGCGGCACCGACTTCTATCCGGCACAGGGCAGCAAGCCTTTCCGCGACAATGTCCTCGATATCAATGGCCTGGTGGCATTGCGCGGCATTGCCGAAGCCGAAAACCATTGGCTCGTCGGCGCGCGCACCACCTGGACCGATCTTGTCCGCCATCCTCTGCCGGCGGCTTTCGACGCGCTGAAGCAGGCGGCGCGGGAAGTCGGCTCGGTGCAGATCCAGAACGTTGCCTCGATTGCCGGCAATCTCTGCAACGCCTCGCCGGCCGCCGACGGCGTGCCGGCACTGCTGGTGCTCGATGCCGAAGTCGAACTGCGTTCCGCTGTGGCGACCCGGCATCTGCCCCTTGCAGAATTCATCCTCGGCAACCGTCGCACCGCACTGCAGCCCGGCGAAATGGTCACGGCAATCCGCATTCCCAAATCCGCGACCGCCGGCAGCTCCGCCTTCGTGAAACTCGGCGCGCGGCGTTACCTCGTCATCTCCATCGCCATGGCCGCCGCACGCCTGGCCGTCGAAGATGGTATGGTCAGGAACGCGGCCGTCGCCGTCGGTTCCTGCTCGGTTGTCGCCAGGCGCCTGGCGGGTGTCGAGGCGGCGCTACGCGGCCGGCCCGTCGGCCGCGCGCTGGCCACTGCGATCCAATCCGCACCGATGGACGAGCTGTCGCCGATCGGCGACGTGCGCGGCAGCGCCGAATATCGGCTGGACGCTGCGCGCGAGATCGTCGCCCGCGCTGTGCTTGGTGCGATGGGCGCTGTTCCCGACGAAAGGGCGGCGGCCTGATGAGCATGGAGCGCGTCGACATCGCCTTCGAAGTCAACGGCGCCGCCGTCAGCGTTTGCGTGCCGCCGGTGCGGCGGCTGTCCGCGGTGCTGCGCGACGAGTTGCGGCTGACCGGCACCAAGATCGGCTGTGATGCCGGCGATTGCGGCGCCTGCACGGTGCTGGTCGACGGCGAGCCGGTCTGCGCCTGCCTGATTCCCGCGGCTTCCGCCTCCGGCACCGTGGTGACGACCGTCGAAGGCCTCGCCAATGGCCGGCTGTCGGGGCTGCAGGCCTCGTTTCTCAGCCATGGCGCAGCGCAATGCGGCGCCTGCACGCCCGGCCTGCTGGTCGCCGCAACGGCACTCCTGGACAGGACGCCTTGCCCGAGCGAGGCCGAAACGCAGGATGCGCTGGGCGGCGTGCTCTGCCGCTGCACCGGCTACCGCAAGATCGTCGCCGCGGTGATGGATGCTTGGCGCCACGCCGACGGCCTCGATCAGCGCATGCCATCCTCTGGCCATGCCGTCGGCTCCTCCCCGATCCGCCTCGATGGCCTGCCGAAAGTCACCGGCGACGAAAAATTCGGCGGTGATTCATTCCCGGCCGACGCATTGTCGGTGCTGGTGGTCCGCTCGCCGCATTATCATGCCGCTTTCACTTTTGGCGACCTCGGCAGTTGGGTGAAATGCCGTCCCGGCATTGCCGGCGTCTTCACCGCCGCCGACATTCCGGGAAAGAATTGTTTCGGCGTCATCGCGCCCTTCGCCGACCAGCCGGCGCTGGCCGAAGGGGTTTCGCGCTTTCGCGGTGAGGCGGTGGCGCTGGTTGCCGGCGAACGCGAGGCTATCCTCGATCTCGACCTTGCCGATTTTCCTGTCAGTTGGACCGAGTTGCCGCATTTTCTGGAAACTGGCGAAGCGCAGGCCGGCGGTGCGCAACTGGTCCATGAAAACCGGCCCTCGAACCTGCTCACCTCCGGCTTTGTCGAGCGTGGCGACCCCGAAGCCGCGCTTGCCGGTGCAGCTTTCGTCGTTTCTGGCGCCATCGACACCTCCTATGTCGAGCACGCCTATATCGAACCGGAAGCCGGCTATGCCTTCATGGACGGCGACACGCTGGTCGTCGTCGCCTGCACGCAAGCGCCCTATATGGACCGTGACGACACGGCAAAAGTGCTCGGCCTTGCCCCGGAAAAGGTGCGCATCGTGCCGACCGCCACCGGCGGCGGCTTCGGCTCCAAGCTCGACGTCTCGCTGCAACCGCTCATCGGCCTCGTCGCCATGAAAACCGGCCGGCCGGCGGCGCTCGCCTATAGCCGCACCGAATCGATGAACTCGACCACCAAGCGCCATCCCGCTCAGATGAGAGCGAGCATCGGCGCCGATGCCGACGGCCGCATCACCGGCATGGTCTTCGCCGGCGATTTCAACACCGGCGCCTATGCCAGCTGGGGGCCGACGGTCGCCAACCGCGTGCCGGTGCACGCCTCCGGCCCCTATGCGACGCCGAACTATCGCGCCGAAGGCCGCGCCATCCACACCAATGGCCCGATTGCCGGCGCCTTTCGCGGTTTCGGCGTGCCGCAGGCGACGATCATGCAGGAGACCCTCTATGACGAGCTGGCCGACAGGCTCGGCATGGATCGGCTCGAGTTTCGCCTGAAGAACTGCCTTCGGAACGGATCCGAAACAGTCACCGGCCAGCGGCTCGAGTCGGGCGTCGGCATCGCCGACTGCCTGGAGGCCCTGCGCTCACATTGGCGGCGTGCCCTAACTGACGCCGACGCGTTCAACGCCCGTAGCAGCGGCGAAAAAAAACGCGGCGTCGGCGTCGCCTCTTGCTGGTACGGCTGCGGCAACACCTCGCTGCCCAATCCGTCGACCATCAAGGTCGGCATCTCGGCATCGGGCGAAGTCGTCCTGCATCAGGGGGCGGTCGATATCGGGCAAGGTTCGAACACTGTCATCGCGCAGATCTGCGCCGACGCGTTGGGTCTTCCGCTTGAAAAGCTGCGGCTGAAAGGCGCCGACACGGCGATCACCCCCGACGCCGGCAAGACATCGGCCTCGCGCCAGACCTTCGTCACCGGCAAGGCCGCCGAAAAGGCCGGCCGCGCCTTGCGCGATGAGATCTTGCGTTTCGCCAATGTCTCGGAAAAGGCGGCGATTGCGCTGGACGGCACAAGTCTGAGCATCGGGGAAGGCGAAGCGACGCGCCGCATCGATCTTTCCTCGCTGAAGGTAGACGCCGAAGGCTTTGTCTTCCGCGCCGAGGAAAGCTACGACCCGCCGACGCTGCCGCTCGATGCCAAGGGCCAGGGCAAGCCTTATGCCGTCTATGGCTATGGCGCCCAGATCGCCGAACTGGAGGTCGACCTCAGGCTCGGCACCGTGAAGCTTATAAAAATCACCGCCGCTCACGATGTCGGCAAGGCCATCAACCCTTTACTGGCAGAGGGCCAGATCGAGGGTGGAATCGCCCAGGGCATCGGCATGGCGCTGATGGAGGAATTCATCCCCGGCCGCACCGAAAACCTGCACGATTATCTGATCCCGACGATCGGCGACGTGCCACCGATCGAGACCATCCTGATAGAAGTTCCGGATCCGGAAGGACCCTTCGGCGCCAAGGGTTTGGGCGAGCATGTGCTGATCCCGACGGCGCCGGCGATCCTCAACGCCATCCGCCACGCCACCGGTGTGCTGGTCACCAAAATTCCGGCGACGCCGACCCGCATCCGCGCCGCCATCCTCGACAAGGAGGCGCGCCGATGAGCGAGCTTGCCGAACGCTTCGAGACGCATGATCCCGGCGAGAAGCTGGTGGCCGAGAAGATCCGCTGCGATGCCTGTCCGGTCATGTGCTACATCGCCGATGGCCGCACCGGCGCCTGCGACCGCTACGGCAATGTTGGCGGCAGGATCGTGCGGATGGATCCACTGACCATCCTCGACCACGCGGCCGAGACCGGCGCCGCAATCGTACCCTTTGCCGAAGAAGGCGAGGCATGGGACGGCGAACTGGTCAACACCGGCCGCCGCTTCGTCACCGCCATCGGCGCCGGCACCACCTATCCCGATTACAAGCCGGCGCCCTTCATCGTCAGCCAGGAGGTCGAGGGCGTCGATCTGGTCACCGTCGTCACCGAGGGCATCTTCTCCTATTGCGGCGTCAAGGTGAAGATCGACACCGACCGTCATATCGGCCCCGAAACGGCGACGGTCCGTGCCCAAGGCGAGGCGATCGGCCATGTCACGACCGGCGAATACGGCTCGCAGATGCTGTCGCTGGGCGGCGTACATCATTTGACCGGCGGCTCGAAGGCTGAAGGGCGCGCCACCTGCGACGCCATGCTCGCCCTGTGCAACCGCAAACCGGTTGAACTCGTCATCGACGGCGGCGCCACCGTCATCGTCGAAGCCGGCAAGCCGCCGGTCATCGACGGCAAGCTCGAGCAGCGCATGCGCGTCGGCTGCGGTTCGGCTACCATAGGCATGTTCGCGACCCAATGGCGCGGCCTTGTCGACGAGGTGGTGGTGGTCGATGACCACATCACCGGCGTCGTCTCCGAGCATCAGGCCGGCAAGGTGCTTGGCTGGCAGGATACCGGCATCAAGATCATCGGCCGCCGTTCGACGCCGGGCCGTTATTTCAAGGTGTCGGAGCCCGGCCTCGGCTGGGGCGGCACCAGCATTTCCGACCCGCTGTCGATCCTTGGTGAATGGAACGCCAAAAAGGGTGCGCGCCCCGGCATGTCGCTGCTGATGGTCTCGACCACCGGCGAGCAATTCGCCTATTACGAGCTCGACGACGAACTGAAGCCGGTCCAGAAACCGTTCCCGGAGCGGCTGCGGAAGTCGGTCGAACTGATCGAGGACAATTGCGAGCCGGCGCTCTGCACCGTGCTTTTCGTCGGCGGCGCCGGCGGCTCGCTGCGCGCCGGCGTCACCGAGAACCCGGTCAATCTGACCCGCTCGGTGCAGGGCTTGACGACCTATGTGACGGTCGGCGGCGCGCCGGTCTATGTCTGGCCGGGCGGCGGCATCACGCTGATGGTCGACGTCACCCGCGTGCCGGAAGGCGCCTTCGGCTATGTGCCGACCCCGGCGCTGGTGGCGCCGATCGAGTTCACCATGCGCCGCGACGATTATGTCAGGCTTGGCGGCTACGAAGGCGAAATCCGCAGCGTCGACGATACCCTGGCCAAGGGCGGCGAATATCTCAATCCGCGCCGCGGCACGGCCGCACCCCGTGACAATCCCTGGCCGCCGCTGGCGCAGTTGCGTCGCGCGACCGCAAACGGGGCCGGGCGATGAACGGCCCGCAGGCGCATTGGCTCGAGGACGGCCGGAGGCTTCATCTCAATCATGGGCCGATCGACCTGATCGTCGAGGCATTCGGCGAGGCGAGTGAATGCAGCGCCGCATATCGCCAGGCAGTGGCGCGCTTCCAGACAATCCTGCCCGAACTGGTCGAAGAGTTGCCCGAACTGCGGCGCCCGGCCGCCTCGCGGCCACGTGCTTTCGCTGGCCCGACGGCGCGCCGCATGGAAGCGGCGGTCGTTCCGCTAGCGAAACAATTCATCACACCGATGGCGGCCGTCGCCGGCTCGGTAGCCGACGAAGTGCTTGGCGCGCTGCTTGCCGGCCGCCGGCTCGAGCGCGCCTATGTCAACAATGGCGGCGACAGCGCGATCTATCTCGGCCACGCGCAGTCGATGACGCTTGCCATTGCCGGGACAGGTCATGGGTTGGCAGATCGTCTCACGATCCGCCCCGAAGACGGGATCCGCGGTGTCGCGACAAGCGGCTGGCGCGGCCGCTCCTTTTCGCTGGGCATCGCCGACGCGGTCACGGTGCTGGCGCGAACGGGTGCTGAAGCCGATGCCGCCGCGACCTTGATCGCCAACGCCGTCGACCTGCCCGGTCATCCGGCCGTTAGGCGCGTACGGGCGCGCGATCTCGCACCTGACAGCGACCTCGGCGACCGTTTGGTGACGCAGGGCGTGGGGCTGCTTTCCGCCGCTGAAATCGCTATTGCGCTGGAAGGCGGATTTGCCGTTGCCGAGGAGTTTCGGCGGCGCGGCCTGATTGCCGCCGCGGCACTTTTCCTCGGCGGTCAGGCGCGCATCGCAGGTCCGATGGCGCTCGCCAATAAAGTTTTAGAGAGGGAAATTGCTCATGCCTGAGTTTCCGATCCGCAAGATCGCCGTGCTGACCGAAGAGATTTTTCACGAAGGCGGGCCGGTGGCGAAGGTGCCGCGGCGCCGCGCGGCGGCCATGGCTGTGGTCAAGAACCCGTTCGTCGGCCATTACGTCGAGGAACTGCAGAGCGCCATGGAGGATTTGAAGCCGCTCGGGCTGCTGCTCTCCGACAGGCTTATTGCCGCATTGGGCGGCGACGTCAAACAGATCGACGGTTACGGCAAGGGCGCCATCGTCGGCATGGCGGGCGAGCTGGAGCATGGCGCGCTGTGGCATGTGCCGGGCGGCTATGCCATGCGCGAACGGCTCGGCGACGCCAAGGCGATCGTGCCCTCGGCGAAGAAGGTCGGCGGCTTCGGCGCGCGGCTCGATGTGCCGCTCGGCCACATCAACGCCGCCTATGTGCGCAGCCATTTCGATGCCATGGAAATCGGCATCAGCGATGGCCCCCGTCCCGACGAGATCCTGTTTTGCCTCGCCATGACCTGCGGCCCGCGCGTGCACGACCGCATGGGTGGGCTGGCGGCCAAGGACATTAAGGCATGGGATGGGCTGCGGTGAGCGCCGAGGACAATCTGCTCAAGCTGGTCGAGGCCGAGGAGCCTGACGAAAACGACTATCGCTTGCAGGAGCAGGTCGGCTTCATCCTGCGCAAGGCGCATCAGCGCCATGTCTCGATCTTCGCCGCACACATCGCCGATCTGACGCCGCCGCAATTTGCCGCTTTGGCCAAATTGCGCGACGTCGGCGAGACCTCGCAGAACCAGCTTGGCAGCCTGATCGCCATGGATGCGGCGACCGTGAAGGGCGTCATCGACCGGCTGAAAGCGCGTGGCTTTGTCGAACTTAGCAAACACGAAGTCGACAAACGGCGCCTGCAGGTCAATCTGACCGCCGAGGGGCGCGACGCGATCGAGCGGCTGATTCCGCTTGCCCGTGAGATTACGCAGGAAACGCTGGCGCCGCTTTCCGCCAAGGAAGCGGCCATTTTCATGAAGCTGCTGGCCAAGCTGGCTTAATCTGCTGCCTGCCGGCGTTTGGTTGTTGTTCCTGCCGGGCGCTGAACGCCCGGCAGGAAAGCCTCGTCTCAGAGGCCGTTGTCCTTCAGGATCTGGGCGGCATTTTCCTTGGTGATCTTCTGCGTCGGCAGGGTGATAGTCTTTTCCACCTTCTCCCCGTTCAGGAACTTGATCGCCTGCCGCAGCCCTTCGGCGCCCGGCGTCACATAAGTGAACGTCGCCGTCAGCTCGCCATTGGCGACCAGCTGCACGCCTTCATTGGGCAGGCCGTCGATGCCGATGAACTTGATGTCCTTCTCACGTCCGACGTCCTTGGCGGCAAGATAGGCGCCATAGGCCATCGGATCATTGTGGCCGTAGACAAGATCGATTTTCTCGTTGTTGCGCAACGCCGTCGCCATGATGTTGTAGGCCTGGTCCTGCTTCCAGTCGCCCGACTGCTGGTCGAGCAGGTATTTTATGCCTGGCTCCTTGTCGGTGAATTCATGGAAGCCGTCATGGCGGTCGTGTGCCGGCTGGGTGCCCATGCCGCCCCAGATCTCGACGACGTTGCCGGCGGCCTTGCCCTTGCCGCCAAGCAGCTCGACGGCATATTCACCGGCAGCCCGGCCGATCAGCTTGTTGTCGCCGCCGACGAACTGCGTGTAGTCGTTGGTTTCGACGTTGCGGTCGAGCACGAAGACCGGGATCTTGGCATCGATCGCCTGCTGCACGACACCGGTCAGGCCGGCGGATTCTTTCGGTGATACCAAGAGCGCATCGACCTCCTGACGGATAAGGTTTTCGACATCGGCAACCTGCTTCTCGGTCTTGTCCTCGCCGTCGGTGATGATCAGCTCGACTTCCGGATGCTTGGCCGCTTCGGCCAGGATGTCCTTGTTGAACTGGGCGCGCCAGGGTTCGATGGTCGTCACCTGCGAGAAGCCGATCTTCCACTTCTTGTCCTGCGCATGGGCGCCGCCGGCAAGCATGGCGGTCGTGGTCAGGAGTGCCGCTGTCAGCCCGGCGAGCTTCAACAATTCACGTCGTTTCATTTCTTGTTTCCTCCAATATTCAGAGACGCGGTCTCTTGCGACGGCCGCTTTGCCGCGGCCGTTTCCTTGTGCGCTTGCCCACCGGGCAGTCGCAGATAGAAGAGAAGATCACCGGCACTGCGCTCCTGTACGAGCACGGTACCGATGATGATCATCCCCTTCAGCACCAGCTGAAGGTTCGAATTGATGTTGTGCAGCTGCAGGATGTTGGAGAGCAGCCCGAAGATCAGCACGCCGCAGAACGTCCCGGTGAGGCTGCCGCGTCCGCCCATCAGGCTGGTGCCGCCGATGACCACGGCGGCAATCGCGTCGAGCTCCAGCCCGGCGCCGGCGTCCGGCTTGCCTTGCCGGTACTGCGCGACATAGAGCACCGCCGCGATTCCGGCCAGCAGCCCTGACACGGCATAGGTGGCGATCTTCACGCGGCCTGCGGCGATGCCCGACAGCCGCGCCGCCTCCTCATTGCCGCCGATCGCATAGACATAGCGGCCGAACGGGGTGAAGCGCAGCACGGCGCCGTAGATCAGGATGGCGCCGAGGAAGAACAGGCCCGGCATCGGGATCACGCCGAATACCAGCGAGCGCAGCATTTCGAAATCGGCGGTGGCATTCGAGCCGGTGTAGACCGGCAGCACCGCATTGTTCTGGCCGGCTGTCAGCCGGGCGATGCCGAGCGCAGTGACCATCATCGCCAGCGTCACGATGAAGGGCTGCAGCCGCCCGGCGACGATGATGAAGCCGTTGAGCGCGCCGAACAGCAGGCCGACGCAAGGCGCCACCAGCAGCACGCCGAGCACGCCGAATTTTGAGCCCACCTGCGGCAGCAGGAACCACAGCACCAGACTGCACAGGATCACCCCGACAATGCCGGGCGTCACCAGCCCGCGAACGCTGTCCAACCTGATGTCGTGCGTGGCCTGCGCGCCGGCGCGGGATTTTTCGATGTTCAGCAGGATGAAACGAGTGACGAGAATGCCGAGGCAAAGGGCTGCCAGGGCAACTGTCGGCACCCCCAGCACCACCGCTGGCGTCACGCCGGGGACCGTCAGCAGCATGGCACAGACCACCGTGCAGATAGCCATCAGCGAGCCGACGGAAAGGTCGATACCGCCGGTGATGATCACCGCAGTCATGCCGGTGGCAATCAGCCCGGTGGTCGACACCTGGCGCAGCACATCGAGCAGGTTGCCGTAGGACAGGAAGATGTTGTTGCCCTTGGAGCTGATCGGCGAGCCGAGCACGCCGATCAGGAAGATGGCGATCAGGCCCCAATAGAGCTTCGTCCGGGACAGGATATGCAAAATGCTCATGCGGCAGGCCTCGTCATCGTCCGTCGCGGCGCCGCAAGCCGCATGATGGCCTCCTCGCTGGCTTGCGCGCGGGACAGGATTCCCGTCTGGCGGCCGTCGGCCATGACCAGGATACGGTCGGAAAGATGCAGCAGCTCCGGCAATTCCGAGCTGATGACGGCGATCGCCAGCCCGTCTCGCGCCAGCTTGAAGATGAGATCGTAGATTTCCCGCTTGGCACCGACATCGATGCCGCGTGTCGGCTCGTCGAGCAGCAGCACCCGCGGCCTCGTCGCTAGCCATTTGCCGATGACGACCTTCTGCTGGTTGCCGCCGGACAGCGTGCCGGCCGGCTGCTCGACGGTCTCGCAGCGAATGCCGAGCGCCTTGACGGCGTCCCGTGCCAGCCCTTGCTCACCGGCCAGCGAGCGCACGCCGAACCGCGCCAGCGCGCCGACCAGCGGCAGCGCGACATTGTCGGTGATCGAGGCCTCGAGATGCAGGCCTTGCGTCTTGCGGTCTTCCGTGACCAGGGCGATGCCGAGCCGGCGCGCATCGCGCGGCGAACGGATTTCTACTGCCTCGCCATCGAGCCTGATCTCACCGCCGGCACGTCCGCCGCTGGACCCGAAGATGGTTTCCAGGATTTCGGTACGGCCCGAGCCCAGCAGCCCGCCGATACCGAGAATTTCTCCGGCGGCAAGATCGAAGCTGACGCCGTCGAGCACGGTGCGCCAGCCATGGCGATTGGGCTTCGACAGCGACAGCTCGCTTACGGAAAGGACGGTGTTGCCACCGGGGATGCGGTGTTCCTGGGAGGAAGCAAGCAGGTTTCGCCCGACCATCGCCGAAATTATGGCGTCTTCGTCGAGCTTGTCCATCGCCTGCGTCAGGACGTGGCGTCCATCGCGAAACACCGTGACCCGGCTGGCCAGATGCATGACCTCGTCGATGCGGTGCGAAATGTAGACGATCGCCACGCCGCTGTCGGCGAGCTGGCGGATGATGCGGAACAGCCGCTGGCATTCGGCTGGCGAAAGCGCCGAGGTCGGCTCGTCCATGATCAGAATGCGTGCCGACATCGACAGCGCCTTGGCGATCTCGACCAGTTGCTGTTCGCCGACGCGCAAGGCACCGACCCGCGCATCCGGGTCGAGCTCGATGCCGAGCCTTTGCAAGAGCGCGCCGGCAGCGCGGCTGCTCGCCTTGCGGTCGACGATCAGCCCGGCGATCAGCTTCTCGCGGCCGAGAAAAATGTTGTCGGCGACGCTGAGTTCGGGGACGAGGTTCAGCTCCTGGTGGATGATGGCGATGCCGGCGCGCTCGGCCTCGCGGACGCCGGTAAAGCGCACCGGGTGGCCATCGATACTGACCGTTCCGATATAATCCGTGTAGACGCCGGACAGGATCTTCATCAGCGTTGACTTGCCGGCGCCGTTCTCGCCCATCAACGCATGGACTTCGCCGCGCCGCAGCTCGAAGCCGACATCGACGAGTGCTGCGATGCCGCCGAAGGATTTGGAGATGTGCTCGGCCCTCAGCACGATAGCCGAGCCGTCCGCCGTAGCGCCTTCCGCAGGGATGGAATTGCCGTGCTGCATGACAAGGACGGCCTCCCTCCGTCGTCACCGAACACCTCAAACGCTAATCTAAACGTTTCGATCATGTCAAGGCAATATCTGGAGCCTGAGATTGTTCCATTTCAATTCTTGCGCAAAATCATAAGATTCCGTACGTATTGCTACCGTGGAGTGGTGAAACGTTTCGAAAATGACAGCGTCAGGACGAAAAAAGCAGCGCAAATTCACTGCTCCGACCATGCTTCATGTGGCCGAGGCCGCGCGTGTTTCCGTGGCCACCGTATCGGCGCTGATCAACGGCACCGCGACCGTCAGCCCCGAGCTCAGCCAGCGCATCGAACAGGCGATCCGCGACATCGGCTACAAGCGCAACGCCATTGCCCGCAGCCTGAAGATGGGCACCACACGCACCATCGGGCTCACCGTCCCACACATCACCAATCCGTTCTTTACCGACGTGGTTTCGGTCATCCAGCAGGCTTTCGACAGGGCCGGCTACGCCGTCATGCTGTGCTGCACCGACGAGCACCTGAACACGCAGGACGACCAGATCAGGCTGTTGCTCGACCGCATGGTCGACGGACTGATCGTCGCGCGTGTCGGTGACGGCGCGATCCTCAAACGGATTGTCGACGACGCCAATGTGCCGGTCGTGCTGCTCGACCGTGTTTGCCAGGGTGTCGACACCGATGCCGTCGTTCTCGACAATCAGCGCGCGGTGTTCGACGCCATCACTTACCTGATCGATCTCGGCCATCGGCGCATCGGCTACATCTCCGGCTCGTTCGATATCTCGCCGATGCATGACCGCATGGCGGGATACCGCGAGGCCCTCCAGGCCGCCGGCCTGCCGGCCGAGGCCGAACTCGTCCGCTTCGGCAACTTCCATGAAGTCGACGGCTACAACGCCACCATGCAGCTGCTTTCGCTGCACGACCGGCCGAGCGCCATCTTTTCGGCCAACAACCCGATGGTGATCGGCACCATGAAGGCCATTCGCGATATCGGCCTGTCCTGTCCGGAGGATATTTCGGTCGCCTGCTTCGACGACTTTCCGTGGTCGGATGTGTTCCGGCCGCAATTGACCACGGTCGCACAGCCGGTGCAGGCGATTGGCGAACAGGCGGCCAATCTGCTGCTCGACCGGCTCGCCGGAAACAGGGATGCGCCGCCGCGCAAGCTGACGCTCAAGGGACGCTTGATGATCCGCAATTCATGCCGTCCGCTAGGTGCGACTGCGCAGAGCGTCAGCGCGTAGCGCTTGGGCTCTGTTCAGAAACTTTGCAATGCCGGACGGACAGCGCTCCCTCTGTCCTGCCGACCCCGGGCCTTCGCAGCCCCTACGGGCGTTCGTCTTTCGAAAACCGAGCAATTGAAGGACGCGGCGCCAATCGAGCCAGGTGGCCAACAATCAGCCAGCCGACAGTCAGGAAAATCTTGGCAATCGAAGCATGTCGGTTTAGGAATATGACGAGATGCGGCTGATCGCCCACACGGGCGCCGGCTTGAGTCATGCGCGTGAAATCGATCCTAATCGGGCTGGTACTTGCTGGGATGGTCGCAATCTTCGGCTGCACCACCGGCGGCGCATTTAAGACTTTCCCCTCGGCCTATGGCGGCCTCACCGACGCCGGTTTTCGCGTTCCGCCGGTTCCGATCTACAAGGTTGACCAAAAGTTCCATCGGCAGACAGTGCCTTATGCGACTGACGAGGCGCCGGGCACCATCATTGTCGATACAGGAGCGAAGTTCCTCTACTACGTGTTGGGAGACGGTCAGGCGCTGCGCTACGGCATCGGCGTCGGCAAGGCGGGCTTCGAGTGGCATGGCACGGCTCACGTTGCGAGGAAGCGCGAATGGCCGGATTGGAGCGCGCCGTCTGCGATGATCGTGCGCGAGCAGAAGCGAGGCCGCATCATACCGGCCCATATGGAGGGCGGACTCATGAACCCGCTCGGGGCGCGGGCGCTCTATCTTTTTAACGAGGAAGGTGACACTGGATATCGCCTGCACGGTAGCCCCGAATGGTGGTCCATCGGCAAAGCCGTGTCTGCGGGCTGCATTCGCCTCATGAACCAGGACATCATCGATCTCTATGACCGCGCCACAATTGGCACCAAGGTGATCGTCATTTAGTGGACGCCGCGTTTCCCGCTAACGGACGAGCATGACGGATCGAAAAGCTCCGCGCAAAACGCGCGAAATTGTCGCTATGCTTCGCACACCTGTTCGCGATGTTCCCTGCCTAAGGCCGGCCTTGCCCGCAGCAGTGGCAAGTGGCGAACCAACTCTCAGGCAGCTTCCGACAGCGATTTGTGAGCGTCGGCGAGGATCTCGAACGAGCGCACCCGCGCCGCATGGTCGAAAATCTGCGCTGTGACCATCAGCTCGTCGGCGCCTGTGCGGCGCACAAACGCCTCGATGCCTTGCCTGACCGTTTCCGGGGAGCCGACGACGGCGCAGGAAAGCGCTTGGCCGAGCATGGTGTTGGCCATTGGATCGAGGTCGCGCTCATATCCTTCGACCGGCGGCGGCAATCGGCCGGGCCGGCCGGTGCGCAGATTGACGAAGGCCTGCTGCAGCGAGGTGAACAACAGCCGCGCCTGGGCATCGGAAGGAGCGGCGAAGACGTTGAGGCCGAGCATCACATAAGGCTTGTCGAGCTGCTCCGAAGGCTGGAAACGCGAGCGGTAGATCTCCAGAGCATGGTCGAGCTCGGCCGGCGCAAAATGCGAAGCGAAAGCGTAGGGCAGGCCGAGCATGGCGGCAAGCTGCGCGCCGTAGAGGCTGGAACCGAGAATCCAGACCGGCACCTTTTCGCCTTCGCCGGGCACCGCGCGGATGCGTTGGCCGTCTTCGGCCGGCTGCAAGTAACCCATCAGCTCGACGACGTCCTGCGGGAAATTGTCGGCGCCAGCGTCGAGGTTACGGCGCAGCGCCCGTGCCGTGGCCATGTCGGTGCCGGGCGCCCGGCCGAGGCCGAGATCGATGCGGCCAGGATGCAGAGCGTTAAGCGTACCGAACTGCTCGGCGATGACCAGCGGCGAATGATTGGGCAGCATGATGCCGCCGGCGCCGACGCGTATCGTATTGGTGCCGCCGGCCACATGGGCAATGACCACCGAGGTGGCGGCGCTGGCGATGCCCGGCATATTGTGGTGCTCTGCCAGCCAATAGCGCCGGTAACCCAGCCGCTCGGCATGACGGGCGAGATCGAGCGAATTGGCGAGTGACTGTGAAGCGTTGCTGCCTTCGACGATCGGCGACAGGTCGAGAACGGAAAGAACGGTCATCGGCGCGGGTTTCCTGTGGGCCGAAGGGATGTAGGAAGCCGTTGCCGAGGCGGCAAATTCAAAATGTTGATGGAGCGCTGAGGGCGGACGTGCGACCGATGCAAGGTCGTGATCTGCCCCATCGGGGGGACGCTTTTGACCCTTTAAGCCGCTACTTTTTCACCTCGGGAATCTCTTCGTCCTCGATCGCTGCCGTGTGTTGCGCCGCCAGGAAATTGCCGACATGGCTGAGACCGTCGAAATGATCGCAGAACACCTTGATGACGACCAGCAGCGGCACCGCCAGCAGCGCGCCGACAAAACCCCACAGCCACGACCAGAAGGCGATGGCGATGAGGATCGCCACTGCGTTGATTTCGAGACGGCGGCCGACCACCGTCGGCGTCACGAACTGGCCTTCGACGACATCGCACATAAGGACGAAGGCCGGCGCCAGCAGCGCATAGGAAATCGTGTCGAAGCTTATCAGCGCGATGATCGTAACCAGCGTGATGGTGGTCAGCGCCCCGATATAGGGCAGGAAATTGAGCAGAGCCGCTGCCGCGCCCCAGACCTGCGCGTTGGGCACGCCGAGCGCCCACAGGCCGAGCCCGATGACCACGCCGAGACATGTATTGATGACCGTGACAGTAAGCAGATAATGCGAGATTTCACGTTCTACGTCGTAGACGACGCGCAGCGCCCGCTTCTTTTCGCTGAGACTGGGGAAGGACTGGACGATCTTTTCATAGAACATCGTGCCCGAGGCGAGCAGGAACAGCGACAGGACGAAGACGATGGTAACGCTGGCGCCGGCCGACAGCACATTGCCGGCGGCCTGCGAGAGAATACCGGATGGCGCCGTCGCCACCCTCTGAACGCCCGGCTCCTGGGATGTCTGTGTCAGGCCCTCGATCTGGCGCGAAATCTCCACGATCCGTTCGAACGGACGGCGCAGTTGTGCCAGACGTTCGGTAAGCTGCTGGCCGATCGTCGAGGTGTTGTTGATGAGGTCGATGACCGGGCCGCTGAGCAGATATCCCGCGACGGCGACGAGGCAGAACGAAAGCAGCACCAACAGTGTCGCTGAAATGACATCGGGCATGCCATGCTTGCGCAGGAAGCGAACGATCGGCGTCAGCGTCAGCGCCAGCAGGAAAGCCAGAATGACCGGCATGAAGAAGGCGCGGGCGAAGTAAAGCGCGTAGATCGCCATGAGGATGAAGATGCCGACGAGCAGCGAACGCATCAGATGCGCATCCGCCCGCGCCTCGACGCGCGGATCCGGGCTTTCGGCAGCGCTTGCGCCCGAAGCGTCGGGTTCGGCTTTCATTCTGACCCTCGGCGGCACACCGCGATTGGTGCAGACCGTTGGCGAAAACGCCTCTGTCGCTTCAAGGTTCCGTTAGCCGGCGTCACCGGCAAGGCCGCCTCGCGGCCTTGGCAATGAATCAGGTGACTGGGAATCAGGCAACCGGCGCCGCCACGGCGGGAACGGCCTTCGCAGTTTCCCGGCGCACGATCGGCGCCACTTTAGTGCCGTAGAGTTCGATGGCCTTCATCACCTTGGCGTGCGGCATGGTGCCGATCGCCATTTGCAGCAGGAAGCGGTCGTTGCCGAATATCCTGTGCTGGGCAATGATCTTCTCGGCCACCTGTTCTGGATTGCCGACGAACAGCGCGCCGTTTGGGCCGCGCGATTGGTCGAAATGCGCCCGCGATGTCGGCCCCCAGCCGCGCTCGCGGCCGATGCGGTTCATCACCTCGGCCTGCGGCCCGTAAAAATCGTCGGCTGCCTGGTCCGTGGTGTCGGCAATGAAGCCGTGCACGTTGAGACTGGTGGCAAGGCTTGCCGGATCGTTGCCGGCGCGCCTGGCTGCATCCCTGTAGATGTCGAACAGCGGTGCGAACCGCGCCGGCTCGCCACCGATGATCGCCAGTGCCAGCGGCAACCCGAGCACACCCGCGCGGGCGACGGATTGCGGTGTTCCACCGACGGCGATCCAGATCGGCAATTTGTCCTGCAAGGGCCGCGGATAGACGCCGCGGTTGTGGATCGGCGCGCGCAGACTGCCCGACCAGGTCACCTTGACATGATCGCGGATGGCGAGCAGCAGGTCGACCTTCTCGGCGAAGAGCTCGTCATAATCTTCGAGATTGTAGCCGAACAGCGGAAAGGACTCGATGAACGAGCCGCGCCCGGCCATGATCTCGGCACGGCCGCCGGACAGAAGATCGAGGGTGGCAAACTGCTGGAAGACGCGCACCGGATCGTCGGAGGACAGCACGGTGACAGCGCTGGTCAGCCTTATGCGCTTGGTCCGTTCGGCCGCCGCCGCTAGCGCCACCACCGGAGCCGAGGCAGCATAGTCGGGACGGTGGTGCTCGCCGAGACCAAAGACGTCCAGCCCGACCTGGTCGGCGAGCTCGATCTCCTCGATCAGGTTGCGCAACCGCTCATGCGCACCGATCGCACCGGGACCTGGTTCCGGGCTGACGTCGGCGAAGGTGTAGAGACCGAGTTCCATAGTGTGTCATCTCAGCGTTTTGTCTTGGCGCTACACGTAGCGATCAGTCCGCCGCCCCGCCAGATGCCTGGATGGTGAACAGTGCGGGTGCCTTTCAGCCGAATTCAATCGAAATGGCGTCTCCCGGCTGCAACAGATCAGAATTTCATGGCTGGCATACCGTTTTGGCGCTTGAACTCTCGGTTTTCGCGCGTATGTAAGCCTCGCAAATTGACTTCAGGGAAGTGGACTTGGCTATCTATAGGGAAAAAGACGTTTTCGAGCGGCGCAATGCCGCAAACGAGGCAAAGAAGGCGCTTCTGGAGCGCTTCAAGGCAAAGCCGGCGGCAGATGATCCAGCGGTGCTGGCACGACAGGCCGAGCGCAAGGCGATCCTCGAGGCCCGCGCGATACGCGAGGCCGAAAAGGCCAGGCTGAAGCAGGAAAAGCTGGCGCGCGAAGCGGCCGAAAAGGCCGAGCGCGAGGCAGCTGCCGAAGCGGCACGCATTGCCGCGGAAGAAGCCGCACAGGCCGAAGCGAAGATCCGGGAAGCTGAAGAGAACGAGCGCATCGCCCGTTTTCTTGCCGACGAGGCCGAACGCAAGGCCAAGCGTGATGCGCGCTATGCGGCGCGCAAGCAGCGCACCGGCAGGACGCCGCCCGGCTTCTCCGCGCGATAGCGGCTTCCGGCACTGATCAGCCGAATTCAAGAATCAGGGCCGCCTTGCAGCGGCCCCGAACGCGTTCGTCTGTCAGAATCGGCTAAGCCGCGAGCTTCAGTCCCATGATGCCGCAGACGATGAGCGCGATGCAGGCCAGCCTGATCGCCGGCGCTGGCTCGCCGAGCAGCCATATCCCCAACAGCGCCGTGCCGACGGTGCCGATGCCGGTCCACACCGCATAGGCGGTGCCGACCGGCAATGCCTTCAGCGCCAGGCCGGGCAAGATCAGGCTGACGATCATCGAGGCTACCGTCAGGACGGTCGGCAGCGGCTTCGAGAATCCGTCGGTGTATTTAAGGCCGATCGCCCAGCCGATCTCGAACAGTCCGGCGAACAACAGGAAAATCCACGACATCGGAACGCTCCGTTTCGATGGCATCCGGCCGATTTCTTGAAAAGCGCAAAAATTGCCTTCGGCGCATCCATAGGGGATGCGCGTGAGCTTAATGAACAATCATACCGGCCGCGTTTGCGGCCGGTCGAAATAAGCCGAAACGGTAGCTGCGGCCCTACTTGTCCTTCAGCTTCATCGCCTTCACCGGCGGTGCCTTCAGGGCCGGCGCCGGAGCGGGTTTCTTCGCGTCCTTCTTCGGCTTGCGGGCTTCCTTGCCTGCCTTCATCGCACCCTTAGCCATGATTCGTTCCTCCAGTTGATGTCTGGCGAAGTGAAACAAGAGAAAACGCTCGACTGCAAGAGGCCGCTGCCGTGCAGTCGCCTTGGCCGATGGCTGTCAACCGGTTTCTAATTCCCTCGTAAACCGCAGCGGTCCGTGCCATGGTCTTCTTCGCACTGCAGCATCAGCCCTTGCGTTTCGCCGGCTGATGATCGGGCAGGCCGGTCAGGACGACAATGCGGATCCACATCGGTTGCCAGATGAGCTTCGACTTCCCGCAGGAAACACCGCTGATCGCGATGCTAAACGTCCATTATTCGCGCGCATCCGATCTTGAGCGGCCGGACTTCCTGACGTCGAACCCGCCGGTGCCGATCGAAAGCTACCGCGACAGTTTCGGCAATTGGTGCAGCCGTTTCGTTGCGCCGGCCGGGCGCTTTGCGTTCGGCACGGACGCGGTGATCCGCGACCCCGGCTCCTTCGAGACGCGCGAGCTGACGGCGTGGCAGCACGAGGTGCGCGATCTGCCGTCGGAGACGCTGCTGTTCCTGCTGCCCAGCCGTTATTGCGAGAGCGACGTGCTGTCGAACGAAGCGTGGCGGCTGTTCGGCAGCACCCCGCTCGGCATTCCGCGCGTCCAGGCGGTCTGCGACTTCGTCCATAACCACATCGTCTTCAACTATTTCAATGCACGGCCGACGCGCACCGCCGCCGAGGCCTATCGCGAGCAGAGTGGTGTATGCCGCGACTTTGCTCACCTCGCTGTTGCCTTCTGCCGCGCCCTGAACATTCCAACCCGCTACTGCACCGGCTATATCAGTGATATCGGCCTGCCAAAGCCGTGGTCGGACATGGATTTCGCCGCTTGGATGGAGGTCTATCTCGGCGGCCGCTGGCACGCGTTCGACCCGCGCAACAACGCGCCGCGCATCGGCCGCATCCTGATTGCCTCCGGACGCGATGCCGCCGATGTGCCGCTGACCCACATTTTTGGGCCGGGCGCGCTGGCTGGCTTCAAGGTCTGGACGGACGAGGTCGTCGAATAGCCCCGCGCCGCCCTTTTGAACAACTGACCTTGTGAACAACTGGGCACTTCGGGCGTTGTGAGAGCTGTGGAGCGTGGGCGGGCGCTCCGCCAATCTCGGTGCATCAACCAAGGCAGCACACCATGGCGGCGCATGGCGGGTCGAAAAAAGTGATCTATGCGGCGCTCGCCGGAAATCTTGCGATCGCACTGACCAAATTTGCCGCTGCCTTGTTCACGGGCAGCTCGGCAATGCTCTCGGAAGGCGTCCACTCGCTCGTCGATACCGGCAATGGCAGCCTGCTGCTTTACGGCATGCACCGTGCCGCCCGGCCGGCCGACCGCACGCATCCGCTCGGCCATGGCCGCGAGCTGTACTTCTGGAGCTTCATCGTTGCGCTCCTCGTCTTTGCACTGGGCGCCGGCATATCGTTCTACGAAGGCGTGATGCACATCATGGCGCCGGAGCCGATCGCCAACGCCAAGGTGAACTACGCTGTCCTTGGCCTTTCCTTCCTCTTCGAAGGCACCTCTTGGCTGGTGGCGCTGAAGGAATTCCGCCACCAAAAAGGCAGCCACGGCTGGCTTGAGGCGGTGCAGCTCAGCAAGGATCCGAGTGTCTACACCGTACTCTTCGAGGACAGCGCGGCACTTCTCGGCCTCGTTGTCGCCTTCGCCGGGATATCGGCGGCGGAACTGCTGGACATGCCGAAGCTCGACGGCGCCGCGTCGATTGGCATCGCGCTGATCCTGGGCGGGACCGCGATCTTCCTGGCGCGCGAAAGCAAAAGCCTGCTGCTCGGCGAGCCGGCTTCGCCCGAGGTGCAAATGAAAGTATTGGACATCGTCCAGCAGGACCCGGCGGTGCAGCGGGCGAATGGCGCGCTGACGCTGCATATGGGTCCGCAGGAGATCGTCGCCGCTCTGAGCATCGAGTTCGAGGACCACTTGTCGGCGCCCGAGATAGAGACCTGCGTCGAACGCCTCGAGACGCGGCTGAAAGCGGAGATGCCGGAGGTGACGCGGCTGTTCGTCAAGCCTCAGACCACCGGTACCTGGGAACGCCGGAGCAAGGCCTTGGCGGCGTCCGGAGGGGAACCGGCCTAAGGAAAATGGCTTGAGGAAATCGATGCGCCATCGGGCAGTCCCGGCTATGATCGCAGGCAAAAGCTCCAGGAGGAACGAAGATGAAAATCGACGGCGCGTGTCATTGTGGCACTATCACTTACGAGGCCGAAGTCGATCCGGAAAAGACCACCATTTGTCACTGCATCGATTGTCAGAAGCTAACCGGAACGGCCTTTCGCGTCACCGTGCCGGCGTCCGAGGACAATTACAGGATCACCAAGGGCACGCCGAAGATCTATATCAAGACCGGTTCGAGCGGCGCCAAGCGCGCCCAGGCATTTTGCGGTGAGTGCGGCTCGCATCTCTACGCCACGTCGGCGGGCGAGGGACCGAAGGTTTACGGTATCAGGGTCGGCACGGCACGGCAGCGCGAGCAACTGGTGCCGAGAAAGCAGATCTGGCACCGCTCGGCGCTGCATTGGCTGCCGGAATTCGAAGGCACAACCATCATCGAGGAGCAGTAGCGCCAGACCCGGACGAAGCCTCCGGTTCCGGCGCAGCTCTCAATCGTCGCCTTCGACGACCCTTAGCCTCAACTGCCCGGTTTTCGAATCGGCGACGCGCGGGCTGCTTTCCGCTTTTGCTCCGCTGCCATTCGAACCAGCGGTGTCCTCCGCCGGCTGCACGCCAAACTCCAGCGCCTCGATCTTTTGTCCGCGCCTGGTCACCTTCGATGTCGAGACCAGAATGTCGTCGATATCCTTGGCCGATTGGCCAAAATGCGTCTGCAATTTGCGCACCCGCTCGTCTAGCCGGGAGACGTCTTCCATCAGCCGGATAACCTCGCCCTGAATCAGGTGTGCCTGCTCGCGCATGCGGGCATCCTTGAGGATCGCCTGGATGACCTGGATCGACAACATCAAAAGCGATGGCGAGACGATGACGATCCGCGAGCGATGCGCCTTCTGGACAACGGCCTCGAAATTCTCGTGGATTTCGGCGAACACCGATTCCGAAGGCACGAACATGAAGGCGGTGTCCTGCGTCTCGCCCTGGATCAGGTATTTTTCGGAAATATCGCGGACATGCACCTCGATGTCGCGGCGGAAAGCCTGTGCGGCGGACTTCTGCAGTTCGGCGCCTTCGGCGGCCCGGATGGCATTCCAGGCCTCGAGCGGAAACTTTGCATCGACGGCAAGCGACGGTGCGCCGTTCGGCATCTTCACCAGGCAGTCGGGCCGGCTGCCATTCGACAAGGTCGCCTGGAATTCATAGGCGCCGTGCGGCAATCCGTCGGCGACGATGGCTTCCATACGCGACTGGCCGAAGGCGCCGCGCGTCTGCTTGTTGGAAAGGATCGCCTGCAATTGCACGACCTGGCCGGCCAGCGACTGGATGTTGCCTTGCGCGATATCGATGACCGCCAGCCGTTCCTGCAGCTTGGCGAGGCTCTCATGCGTCGATCTCGTCTGCTCGGTCATGGTCTGGCCCAGGCGGCCTGTCATGGCATCGAGACGCTGGCCGATCGACTGTGTCAGTTCGGCCTGGCGCGCCCCGAACACTTCGGCGATGGCGCCCATGCGGCCCTGCATTTCCGCCTGGCTTGCCAAGATACCAGCCATCCGCACCTCGGCGTCGCGGGCGTGGTCGGCGGCTTCGGCGGCCGCCACTGCACGCGCCTTGGCCGATCGCCAGAGCGCAACGACGAGCGCCACGAACAGGCCGAGGAACAGCATTGCGCCGAAACCCAGGGCTTGGCCGAGCGTGATCGTGGTGGCGCCGAGGCGGGCGACAGGTTCGGACAGGATGGTGGCCAGATCGTTCATGTCGACAGCATAGATGATTCGGTCTGCCGGCACAGATCAAAACGTGAACGACCCGAAGGCGCCCCGGTTGACGCTTTTCCTGCGAGGTCTTAGGTGAGACGCCATGTCGATCAAGCCGCTTATCATCCTTCCCGATCCCGTCCTGCGCCAGGTTTCAAAACCGATCGAGCGTGTCGACGGGGATTTGCGCAAACTGGCCGGCGACATGCTGGACACCATGTATGACGCGCCCGGTATCGGCCTCGCGGCGATCCAGGTTGGCGAACCCTTGCGCATGCTGGTGATCGACCTCGCCAAGGAGGACGAGACGCCGGCGCCGCACGTCTTCATCAATCCCGAAATCCTTGAAAGCTCCGACCAGCGTTCGGTCTATGAGGAAGGCTGCCTGTCGATCCCCGATTACTATGCCGAAGTCGAGCGCCCCGCCGCGGTGCGGGTGAAATATCTCGATCGCGACGGCAAGCTGCAGGAGATCGAGGCCGAGGGGCTGATGGCGACCTGCCTGCAGCATGAAATCGACCACCTCAACGGCGTGCTGTTCATCGATTACATCTCCAAGCTGAAGCGCGACATGGTGGTCAAGAAATTCAAGAAGCTCGCCAGGGACAAGGCGCCGGGCAAGATGGTGGGGTAGGCGTCGACGAATGCCCCTGCGTGTCATCTTCATGGGTACGCCCGAATTCTCCGTGCCGACGCTGCGGGCGATTGCCGGGGCCGGGCACGAGTTGGCAGCCGTCTACACGCAGCCGCCGCGCGCCGGCGGCCGGCGCGGGCTCGAACTGACGCCGTCGCCGGTGCAGCGCGAGGCGGAGCGGCTTGGCATCGAGGTGCGGTCGCCGGTGTCGCTGAAGGGCGAGGCGGAGCAGGAGGCGTTCCGCGCCTTGGGTGCCGACGTCGCCGTGGTCGTCGCCTACGGGCTGCTTCTGCCTAAACCCATTCTCGAGGCGCCGCGGCTCGGTTGCCTCAACGGTCACGCATCGCTATTGCCGCGCTGGCGCGGCGCTGCCCCTGTCCAGCGCGCCATCATGGCCGGTGATACCGAAACGGGCATTATGGTGATGCGGATGGAGGAAGGCCTCGACACCGGGCCGGTGGCAATGGTTGAAAAATGTCCCATTGGACCCGACATGACGGCCGGCGATCTGCACGATCGGCTGATGGTCTTGGGTGCTGCGCTGATCGTGCAAGCGCTCGAACGGCTGGAGCGGAATACGCTGACATTTACCACACAGGCGGAGGTGGGGGTGACCTACGCCAAGAAAATCGATAAATCGGAGACTCGCATAGACTGGCTGCGACCTGCCGGCGACGTGCACAACCAGATTCGCGGCCTGTCGCCCTTTCCCGGTGCATGGTGCGAGGCCGAAATCGGCGGCCGCGTGGAACGGCTGAAACTGCTTCGCTCGACGCTCTCGCAAGGCGCCGGCGAACCGGGAGGAATTCTCGATGACCGGCTGACGGTCGCCTGCGGGTCAGGCGCGATCAGGCTGGTCGAAGTTCAACGTGCGGGCGCAAGGCCCATTGCCGCGCAGGAGTTTCTGCGCGGGGCCAAGCTCGAAAAAGGAATGAAATTGTCATGAGCATGATGTCCATACGCGCGGCGACGCCGCGGGACCGCGAGGCGATCCGCCTTGTCGAAGAACACGCATTCGGCCAGCAGACGGAGGCCGGACTGGTCGACGCGCTGGTCACCGGCGGTGATGCCGTCGTCGAACTGGTGGCGGACGAAGACGGGCAAGTGGTCGGCCATATCCTGTTTTCACGGCTTTTCGTGCAGAATGGCGGCAAGAGCTTCCCGGCGGTGGCTTTGGCTCCTTTGGCGGTCGAGCCGTCGTTCCACGGCACCGGCATCGGCGGTGCGCTGGTCCGCGAGGCGCATATCCGCCTGAAGGCTGCTGGCGAGACGCTCGCCGTGGTGCTCGGCGATCCGGCTTACTATGGCCGTTTCGGCTACAGCCGCGCCCGTGCAGCAAAATTCGAGAGCGACTACCAAAGCGAAGCCCTGCAGGCGCTTGCCTGGGGCGAGGCGCCGGAGACCGGCAGGCTGGTCTACGCCTCGGCCTTCGGCTCAGCCCTCGCCGCCTGATTTCGCCTCGATCCGGGAATGCCGCGTTTTCGCCTCGACATCGAATATGACGGCAGTCTCTTCGCCGGCTGGCAGCGCCAGGCCAACCAGCCATCGGTGCAGCAGGCGATCGAGCAGGCGATCGAGAAGTTCTGTGGTGAGCAGGTTTCGCTGCGCGCCGCCGGCCGCACCGATGCCGGCGTCCATGCGACCGCTCAGGTGGCGCATGTCGATCTGATCAAGGCATGGCCCGGCGACAAGGTGCGCGACGCCGTCAACGCGCATCTGCAAGCGGCCAAGGTGCGCATCGCCATCCTGAAGGCCGCCGTTGTGCCGGATGGCTTCGATGCGCGTTTCTCGGCGATCGGCCGCCATTACCTCTACCGCATCGTTAATCGCCGCGCGCCGGCGGCGCTCGACAAGGGCAAGATCTGGTGGGTACCGAAGCAGCTCGATGCCGGTGCCATGCACGAGGCGGCAAAGGTGCTGCTTGGCCGGCATGATTTCACCACCTTCCGCTCGACCCAGTGCCAAGCCACCAGCCCCGTCCGCACGCTCGACCGGCTGGATGTCAGCCGGGCGGGCGATTTCATTGAGGTCCGCGCTTCGGCGCGGTCATTCCTGCACAACCAGGTGCGCTCGATGGTCGGCTCGCTCAAACGTGTCGGCGAAGGCGGCTGGACTGTTGCCGACCTCAAGGCGGCGCTTGAGGCGCGCGACCGTGCGGCCTGCGGTCAGGTGGCGCCGCCCGACGGGCTGTTTCTCGTCGGCGTCGATTATCCGACGCCTGGCTGATCCGGAACGCTGATCCCGAGCAGCGCCTGCAGGCCGAACAGGACGATCAGCGACGCCACGAACATGCCGGCAAAAACGGCGCTGCCGGTGGCCGCACCCCTGCCGATCGCAACGTTGGTCATCCGCCAGGTCAATACCATCGACAGCGCGAACAACAGCAGCGACACGAGTCCGGAGACTTCGTTGGCCGACGTCAGGAAAAGCCGGATCAACGCCGATGGCAGCATCATCCAGGCGATGATCGCCGAGGCCCAATTGCTGGCCACGACATAATGGACGAAACGGCCGCCGACGCCGACCTGCGGCGCCACCAGGGCGAGGCCTATGAGCGGCAGCACCCAGGCGCCGATATCGACGGTGGCCAGGCGGATCAACATGCTGAAACGGCCGACGAATGCGTTGGGATCGCCGATCTCGTTGGCAATACCGACCCAGCCGACGATCAGTGCCGGCGCCGCGACGACGATGGCAAAAAAGGAGTTCCAGAAACCGTCCGCCGAAAGGTCGAGCAGGCGAAATCCGTCGGCCTTGCCGAGCATCAGCCGCCAGGCACCGGCAAGCGAAGCGTAGGTTTCATCCGCTGAAAGCATCACTAGGATATGTCCTGCGCAAACCAGTCTTCAACGAAGCGCAGATAAATCTGCGTCAGCGTCTCGAGGTCGGCAATCGCCACGCGTTCGTCGACCATGTGCATGGTCTTGCCGACCAGTCCGAATTCGACCACCGGACAATAATCCTTGATGAAGCGGGCATCGGAGGTGCCGCCGGAGGTGGAGAGCGCCGGCTTCCTGCCGGTCACCGCCTTGATCGAGCCGCCAAGCGTCTCGATCAACCTGTCGTCGCGTGTCAGGAAAACATGGCTCGGCCCGTCGCGCCAGACGATCTCGTAGTCGACCGGCGTCTTCTTGCCGGCGCGGTATTTCTTGCGTTTCGCCGCCCGGTCGAGGCGGTTGTGGATCTCGGCCTGGATCGTCTCGGCGGTCCATGTGTCGTTGAAGCGAATATTAAAGGTAGCCGCCGCCTTCGCTGGGATGACGTTGGTGGCAGGGTTGCCGACATCGATGGAGGTGACCTCAAGGTTGGTCGGCTGGAAATCCCTTGTTCCGTTGTCGAAGACGGGGTGAAGCAAGGCGTCGACCAGCGTCACCAGGCCGCGCACCGGGTTGTCGGCTAGCTGCGGATAGGCGGCGTGGCCCTGGCGGCCGTTGACGACGACCGTGCCGGAGAGCGAGCCGCGCCGGCCGATCTTGATCATATCGCCGAGCGCGTCGGGATTGGTCGGCTCGCCGACGATCGCAGCATGCCATTTCTCGCCTTTGGCGGCCGCCCATTCGAGCAGTTTCGTCGTGCCGTTGATCGCCGGACCTTCCTCATCGCCGGTTATCAGCAGCGAGACCGACCCCTTCGGGCCGCCCTTCTGCGCGATGTGTCGCGCTACCGCCGCGACAAAACAAGCAATGCCGCCCTTCATGTCGACGGCGCCGCGGCCGAACATCTCGCCATTGGCGATGTCGGCGGCAAAGGGCGGGTGCGTCCAGGCTGTTTCATCGCCCACCGGCACGACATCGGTATGGCCGGCAAACATCAGATGCGGGCCGTTGCCGGAACGCCTCGCGTAAAGGTTCTCTATGTCAGGTGTGCCGGATTCGGAAAACACCGGGCGCTCGACGGCAAAGCCGAGCGGCTTCAACATTTCTTCCAGCGCGCTCAGCGCACCGCCTTCGGCGGGCGTCACGGAAGCGCAGCGGATGAGAGCAGCCAGATTTCTGGTCGGATCGGTAGGCAGCGTCATGGGCAAAAGCGATAGTCGAAAGCGCAAGGCCTGTCACGGCCAGACATAAGGGCCAGCCATGCCGCCGACATTATGGTTTTCATGCCGTATAGTTGCGGCAAGGCCTCTCGACCAGGACAGGGCCATCGCATGGTCACGCGTGGCAAGACAATCGTAATCGCCGGTGCCGGCAGTATCGGATGCTACGCCGGCGGCTGCCTGATACTTGCCACGCGAAAGGTGGTTCTGCTGGCGCGGCCTCGCATCGAGAAGGCGCTGCAAAAAGGTGGATTGCGCATCACCGACCGTGATGGCCGCGACCGATCCGTCAAGCCGGAGGCATTGTCGGTCACCGCCGATCCGGCCGCGGCATTCCCCAGTGCCGATGTCATCCTGGTAACGGTCAAGAGCGGCGCGACGCAGGACATGGCCGGGCTTATTGCGGCCCATGCCCGACCGGATGCGGTGGTACTCAGTCTGCAGAACGGCGTCGACAATGCCGATAAGTTGCGAGCCCAATCTCGCCGCCCGGCGGGTGCTCGCGGGCATGGTGCCGTTCAACGTGGTCCAATCGGCGGAGGGCGAATTGCCGCTTCGTCTGCACCGCGCCAGCGGCGGCAAGGTGATGATCGAACAGGGTCCGACAGGCCTTGACGAACTGCTTGACGTTGAGGGCTTTGCCGTCGCCACGCATGGTGACATCGAAGCGGTGCTATGGGGCAAGCTGCTGCTCAACCTCAACAACGCGCTGGTGGCGCTTTCCGGCCTGCCGCTGGCGGCAGAGCTTGCCGATCGCCGCTGGCGGCTGATCCTGGCCGGCCAGATCGACGAAGCATTGGCGGCAATGATGGCGACGGGCATCGAACCCGCTCGCATCGCCGGCCTGCGTCCCGCGCTGCTGCCGAAAGTGCTTCGCCTGCCCGACTGGCTGTTCAAGTTCTTGGCGCGGCGGATGCTTGCCATCGACCCTGCCGCGCGTTCGTCGATGTGGGATGACCTTCAGCGCCGCCGGCCGACGGGGATCGGCGAACTGCAAGGCGCGGTCCTGCATTTGGCCGAAAAGGCCGGCACGCCGGCGCCGTTGCTGAAGCATGTCACGGCACTGGTGCGCGTGGCCGAGCAGAAGAGGCGCGGATCGCCCTGCCAGACGCCGGAAGCCGTTGTCGCGACCGTCGGATCATAGCCCGCACAGGCGCCCAGTAACGGCCCTTGCCGGTGCGCTTGGCCTCGTAGAGCGCATGGTCGGAACAGGTGAGCAGGATTTCCGGATCGCCGCCGTCGGCGGGTGCGAAGGCGCTGCCGACGCTCAAGCCGACATGGATGGCGGAACCGACCCCGAGGTCGAAAGGCACCGAGACCTTTTCGATGGCCCGTTTTGCCAGGTAGGTGGCCTCGATCTCCGAGGTTGCGGGCAAAAGGATGACAAATTCATCGCCGCCAATGCGGAAGACCACGTCCCCCGGACGGAAGCCGCGCTTCAATCGTTCGGCTACCTTGCGTAGCAGCACGTCGCCGACGGCGTGGCCAAAACGGTCGTTGACCTGTTTGAAACCGTCGAGATCCATGCTGAGCACTGCAAACGGCCGCCATTGGCGGCCGGCGCCGCAAGGTCGCGGCACATGTCGCGCAATTTCTCCTGCAGGAAGATGCGGTTTGGCAGGCCGGTCAGCGCGTCCTTGATGGCCAGGTCGCGATTGTCCAGTTCGGCGCGGATCATGCGGGCATTGATTGCGTGGTTCTGAAGCAGCACGATGATGCCGCCGGCCACATAGAACGGCGTTTGAATTCCGACGATCGGCATTCCGGGCGCCGCAGAAAACAATGCACCGACCACGTAAGGCAGACTTACGACCAACATGACGAATATGGCGAAGCGCGGGGTCGCCGCATTGCGTGACGACACCACGCCGACGACGCCTGCGACATTCAAGGCGGCAAGTACGGAAAGCGCCATATTCCCGCTGGCAACACAGCCATAGCAGCCGAGGCCGAAAACGACCGACCAGACGCCGCTAGCCGCCATCAGGCCCGCCAGCGGCCCTTTCGAGCCGCGCCTGCGGGCCTGCTCGCATTCCCGCATCAGCAGAACGCGGACGGTGAAAAGCATCAGGTCGGCGGCAATCCAGGCGTAGGGCCACCAATCCCCGGTGGCAAGAGCGGCGCTGACTGCAACCAACAGAACGCTGATGGTGCCGAACAGGACTGCGAATTTGCGGTCGAAGGTCGTGTCGAGAAGCCGGGCGCGGACAGCTTCCGGTTCCAATTTCATCGGCGAAGAGAACCAGGCAAACAGGCGAGCGGCGGCGCTCCACGTTTTGCGCGGCTCCTTGGTGATCAGGGATAGGTCGCTTGCCAGTCGAGCGCTCCGTGCCGGTCGACACAGTCTTCGCCGGCATGCTGGGCCAGGGTGATTAACATTCGCTTAGAGCATCCGGCGCAAAACCGGGCTTTCGGAACTCCCCGTTCCGCCGCTCTGGAGCAATTCCAGGAAAAGTGTGAAGCGGTTTTCCGTCCGGAATTGCGTCAAAACAAAAAGATAGAGCGGTTCGGCGTTTCTGCGAAACGATGAACCGCTCTAGCGGATCTGCCGCCGGATGGCCGGTTTTAGCTTGCCGGCCCCGGTTGTCTGCGGACTGCAGGCCGACGCGGCGGACCCGGCTCGGGATCGGTCTTCGCCGCACGTGCCGGCTGCCCATGAGGGGTTTCGATCAGCGTGATCTTCTGCCAGATCTTTCGCGAGAGGTTCGAAGCCAGGTTCTCGATGTCGTTGACGCCGTCGATGACCACGGCGTCATTGACCGACTGCGCAAACAGCGCGGCGATCTTGCCGGTGATCGACAGCATCTCGGAGCAGTAGTCGAGATAGCGGGCAAGGTCGGCGGCGTTGGTGATGCGGGCTGGCGAATGCGCAGTCGGCTTGAAACTGGCTGAAAGCGTTGCCGGATCCTTGGTCAGCTGGTGCATGTCGATGACGTGGATCAGCGACCGCAGCCCGTGGAGCTGGCGAAACACCCGCTTGCGCTTGATCCGCTCCTCGGAGCGAATCAGGGCCAGGAAGCCCAGCACCGCGAGGATGATCATGTTGAGGGAGGCTTCGATGCCTTGCACTGACTGGAAGGCATCGTGGCTTCCCGAGATGCGGCCGAGCGGCAGGATTGTGCCGACGAACAGGAACATCAGCGCTCCGACGATGAAGGCGGCGATGATGAGGCCGCGCAGCCACCAGATCGGCGCCTCCAGCGCCTTGGCTGCCTTTGCCAGATCGCGCGACAGCGACACGAGCTCGGCGGCGACGCCGCGCAAGCCTGCATCGGGAAAGCGCTCGGCGACGCGCCCTTCCAGCCGTTCGGCGGTTTCGAGGATCAGTTTCGGATCAAGCGAGCGGTAGCGCATGACGAAATGTCCGATCGGCGCTCAGGGTTCAGCCGGGGCATTGGTGCGCTTGCCGTAGCGGTTGGGGCCGGGTTGCCCTGGAAACAGGCAAAGCACCAGAAAAGCGATGATCGAGACAACCGGCACGAACAGCACCAGCGCCGCAACACCCGGCTTGTCGAGGTCATGCAACCGCTTCACCGCCAGCACCACGTTCGACCAAAGCGAGGCAATGAAGGCGATGAAGAAAATGAACGACCACATGTTGCTCTCGGTAGTGCCTTCCGGAACCAGCGTGAAACGGTAGAGTGGGAGGGCCTGTATGATGGCCACCAGCAGTCCTCCCAGAAAATAGGCCGCGCGGCTGACGCGGCCCGAAGTTCTGAAGAAAAGCCAGATGAGGTCTGATCTGTCAGGCAAGCGAATTCCGTCCGTATTCGTGGGGAAAGATCAATCGCGCAGCAATTCGTTGATCGATGTCTTGGAACGGGTTCTGGCGTCGACCCGCTTGACGATGACGGCGCAGTAGAGGCTGGGGCCGGGCTCGTTGTTTGGAAAAGGCTTGCCCGGCAGCGAGCCGGCGACGACGACGGAATTAGGCGGCACCTCGCCGTAGAATATCTCGCCGGTGGCGCGGTCGACGATCTTGGTCGATTGGCCGATGAAGACGCCCATGCCGAGCACCGAGCCTTCGCGCACGATGCAGCCTTCGACCACTTCGGAACGGGCGCCGATGAAGCAATTGTCCTCGATGATGGTTGGACCGGCCTGCATCGGCTCCAGCACGCCGCCGATGCCGACACCGCCCGACAGATGCACATTCTTGCCGATCTGGGCGCAGGAGCCGACCGAAGCCCAGGTGTCGACCATGGTGCCGCTGTCGACATAGGCGCCGACATTGACGAAGGACGGCATCAGCACGGCGCCGGGCGCGACATAGGCGGAGCGGCGCACGATCGACGACGGCACGGCGCGGAAGCCCGCCTTCTCGAAATCGACGGCGCTCCAGCCGTCGAACTTCGAAGGCACCTTGTCCCACCATACCGCCTGACCGGGACCGCCCTCTATGATCTCCATCGGGGTAAGCCGGAACGACAGCAGCACCGCTTTTTTCAGCCACTGGTTGACATGCCATTTGCCGTCGGCCTGCCGCTCGGCGACGCGGGCGACGCCGCGGTCGAGCAGGTCGAGCGCCGATTGGATGGCCTCGCGCGTCTCGCCGCGGGTTGCGGTCGAAATCGTGTCGCGTTCCTCGAAGGCGTTCTCGATAATCTCCTCGAGGCTCGCGAGATCGGGCTTCGACATGAATTCGCTCCATTACCAAGCTGTTAAGGGCCGGCGCCTTAACCTGTTTGAAAGTCGCGCGGACCCTATGTGAAGGCTTGGGGAGGGTCAATCGCGGCAGCGTCACGGGACGGCGCAAGTGAATGATTGGACGGGTAAAGCAAATATGACTCCCATGGAAAAGGCGGGATGGACGCCGCTGCCGCATTCGGACGAGGATCTGGAGCGGTCGAAAAGCGTGCCGGACACGCCGCAAACGCGCGCGGAGACATACCGGCTGGCCTGGAACGATCCCGATTTCATGACGCGGCGCGAGTTGCGCGCGGTCAGGCTGCAGCTCGAACTGCTGAAACCGGAGATGATCCTGGCCGAGCGCGGCATCCAATCGACCGTCATCCTGTTCGGCGGCGCCCGCATTCCCGAGCCCGGCGGCGAAGCCTGGGCGGCCAAGAACGAGACGCAGAAGAAGAACCTCGAGCAAAACAGCAAATATTACGAGGAGGCGCGCAAATTCGCCCGCCTCTGCTCGCAGCAGTCGGCCATCTCGTACTATCGCGAATTCGTCGTGGTGACCGGCGGCGGGCCGGGCGTCATGGAGGCCGGCAATCGTGGCGCCGACGATGTTGGCGCGCCGTCGATCGGTCTCAACATCGTGCTGCCACACGAGCAGGCGCCAAACGCCTACGTGACGCCGGAACTCTGCTTCAACTTCCACTATTTCGCGGTCCGCAAGATGCATTTCGTCATGCGTGCCAAGGCCGTTGCGGTGTTTCCAGGCGGCTTCGGAACGATGGACGAGTTCTTCGAAACGCTGACCCTGATCCAGACCGGCCGCATGGAACGCGTGCCGGTCATCCTGTTCGGCAAGGCCTTCTGGGCAAGGGCGATCGACCTCGATTTCCTCGCCGAGCAAGGCACGATCACGCCCGGCGACCAGGATATCATCGATTTCGTCGACACTGCCGACGAGGCCTGGGGGATCGTCAGCCGCTTCTATAAACTTTGACATGCAAGCAAGGACTTGAAGCGCGCCGGCTGCCTCAAGCAGGGACTTCCACGATCGCCGTGAGAAAGCCGGCGAGGTCGTCGGTGACGAAGTCCACATCGTCCTCGTTGGCCGGGTCGCGTTCCCAGATTTCCGAGAAGGTCGGCTCGAAATTGCGCGGCACCACCAACACTGTGGTCATGCCCAGCGATTTCGGCACCGACAGGTTGCGGGCAAGATCTTCGAACATCACCGCATTTTGCCCGGTAACGGCGTGGAGTTCGGCAAATTTCTCATAGGATTGCCGCGCCGGCTTGGGGTTCAGTCCGGCTGCGACGATATCGAAAATATCATCGAAATGCTCGAGAATGCCCAACTGCCGCGCGGTGCGTTCGGCATGCCGGCGATCGCCATTGGTGAAGATGAATTTACGGCCGGGAAGCTGGCGAATGGCGGTGCCGAGGACGGGGTCTGGAACCAGCCAGGAATAATCGATGTCGTGCACTTTCTCGAGAAAATCGTCGGGGTCGATGCCGTGGCGCGTCATCAATCCGTTCAGTGTCGTGCCGTATTCGCGGTAGAGCTCCTTTTGCAGCTTGCGTGCTTCCTCGCGCGGCAGCGTCAGCAATTCTCCGACGTAGGCGGTCATCTTCACATCGATCTGCGAGAACAGATTCGAATGATGCGGATAAAGCGTGTTGTCGAGATCGAACACCCAGTCGGTGACATGGGCAAAGCGGGCGGGGTCGGGAAGTGTGGTCATACGTCCTTATGGCACGAAACGATCTTTCTAACAGGAGGTTTATCCACAACCTATGCGCGCCCTGGGTGGTAAAAATGGCGCCATGATTAAAATCTTAAGCATCGCCGAAAGGTGACATTCAGCGCTTTGCTGGAACCAAGACGGACCAGTGGGAGCAAGCGATGAATCGCATATTTCTAAAGTCTGCCGCCATCGCTTTCGCCTCCGTCGCGGTCTCGCTTTTGCTGACGCTGATCGTCGTGCCGGCAATGGGGTTTCCGATCAATCGCACCATCTGGCTGACATCCACCGTGTGCCCGCTCGCGCTTGCCTGGAGCGTCGGCGCCTATACGTTCTGGCAGGGCGCAAGGTTGCAGACCGCGCATCGCGGGCTCGCCCGCGCCCATGCCCAACTCGCCGCCGCGCACAGGCGCTTGGCGGAAAAGGCGAGCCGCGACGACATGACCGGCATGCTCAACCGCGAAAGTTTCTTTGCCGCTCTCGACGGCTCCCGGCGCAAATCCGATCGCGGGGCATTGCTGATCGTCGATGCCGACCATTTCAAGACCATCAACGACAGCTACGGCCATCTTATCGGCGACGATGCGCTGCTCCTGATCGCAAACGCGATAGAGCGTGGCGTGCGCAGCGGCGACGTGCTTGGCCGCATCGGCGGCGAGGAATTCTGCGCCCTTCTGATTGGTGCCACCGAACACGAGGCAAGGCGCGTCGCCGAGCGCATCCGGCGTGAAGTCGAGCGTATCCGTTTCCGGCCCGTCGACGAACGAACGGTTCCGCTGACAGTCAGCATTGGCGGCATCACCTGCGGCAGAGACGCCGCAGTGTCGGAGCTAATGCGCGCCGCCGACCAGCGGCTCTACGAGGCCAAGCATCGCGGCCGCAATCTGTCGATCATCGACCGCGATATTTCCGAAGCCGCCTGAGCTCGGCCCTAAGCCTTCTGCTGCATTCAACCGCGCCGCTGCCAGACTGTCAAAATCCAAAGATGGCGATGCGGAACAGCAGGGCGGCCGCCGCCAGCGCCACCAGAGCGATGCCAAGGCCAATGGGAGAGCCCCAGCCATACCAGTCCATCGCCAGCTTGGCATATTTGAACTCCTCGGCCGGTGTGAGTGGGCCGCGCGTCGGGGTCTGATTCATGTTTCACTCCTTGCAGGCTGCGACAGGCCTTGCCTTGCGCCTGATGCAGCATATTACTATAATAGCCATAATGTTAGGCAGTTTGATAGTTAGATGATCGAAATAAATTCGTTAAGCATGAATCGGGCCGACATGAAGACCGCCATCAGCCTTGCCATTATGGGCTGGCAGGACGCGACGCAGGCTTATGACGAGGCAGTGGGCGATAGGCTTGGGCTGAGTATGGCGGAACGCCATTGCCTGGCGCTGCTCTATGGCGGCCCGCGATCGGCTGGCGAGGTCGCGGCCGCAACAGGGTTGACGCCGGCCGCGGTCACCGCGCTGATCGACCGGCTGGAGGCACGCGGCCTGCTGACACGAACGCGCAGCCTCGAGGACAGGCGCAAGGTGGTCATAGAGGCGACGGAACTCACGCGAGAACTATCGACGCGCTATTATGGCGCGATCGCGCAGGAGGGGGAAAAGGTGATCGCCACATTCAGCGACACTGAACTCGCCACGATCCTGCGCTTCGTTACGGCGTCGCTCGACCTTCAGCGCGACCAGCTGGCCCGGCTGAAGGCCGAGGCGTTGGAAATAACCGACAGCCTATAGGCTCGCCGGGTCGAGCGCTGGCTCGCCTTTGCGGCGCGCCACGATCGCCGCAAGATCGGCGGTCTCGAAAGCATCACGCAGGGCGTCGAACGACGGCAGCACGAAATAGGCACGCTGGAACTTGTCGATCTCGTAGCCGGTGCGCATTACGGTTTCCAGGTCGAAGGGGACATGGTGCGCCTCGCCGCCTTCGACCGCGAACTGAAGCTCGGTGAAGGATGACATCAGCCCGGCACCGAAAGCCTTCAGCGGCTGGCCCGGCTCGCGTATCAGCCCGTATTCGACGGTGTACCAGTAAAGCCTGGTGATCATCTCGTCGCCGCCGAGCGCAATCACGCTGTCGGCCTTTTTGCCATACATCTGCATGAAGTCGGCAAAGACCGGCTGCGTCAGGATCGGCACGTGACCGAAGAAATCGTGGAACATGTCGGGCTCGACGATGTAGTCGAGCTCCTTTTGGGTTCGCAGCCAGTTGGTGACCGGGAAGCGGCGGTTGGCGAGGTGGTCGAAGAACGGTTGGGCGGGAATGAGCCCCGGCACGGCGACGATCTCCCAGCCGGTGAACTTGCGCAGCTTCTCGCTGACCGCACCGAAATCCGGGATCTTATCGAGAAGACCGAGTGCCGCGACGCCGTCGAGGTAGGAATGGTGGGCGAGCTTCCTGGTCAGCTTCGTCTGGCGGTCGCACAGCGTGCGCCACACCGCCTGTTCTTCGTCGCTATAATTGTAGCCCTGCGCCACGGTGAAATCGGTACGGCAGACCGAATAATCGCCGCGAAGGCCTCGCGCAGCGCATTCGCGGGCATAGTCGGCAACGTTCATTGTCATGGCTTGCTCTCCCTGGAAATCATGATCAGCGGATTGCCGGAAATTCTAGCGGGATGGCGCGAGGCAAATCAGCTTTGATGGTGGCTCAAATGCGGGGTTGGAGGTAAAAGACTCCACGATCGAGCTTTGGGAGAGTGAAAATGCCTCAGTTTGATGAATTCGAGATCAAGATGCTCGACATCCTGCAGCGCGACGGGCGCAAGCCGGTCTCCGAATTGGCGCAGGAGATTGGGCTGTCGACGACACCTTGCGCGCGGCGCTTCGAGGCCCTTCAGCAGGCGGGCATCATAAAGGGCTTTGCTGCGGTGCTCAGCCGCCGCGCCGTCGGGCTGATGGTCGAAGTGTTCATCCAGGTGCGCCTCGTAACCCACAGCGACGGCTCGCCCGAAACCTTTATCGCCGCCGTGCAGCGCATGGACGAGGTGTCGTCGTGCTGGACGATGACTGGAGACTACGATTTCCTGCTGCATGTCATGGTGCCGTCGGTCGACGAGCTCAATGCCTTCGTCATGCACCGGCTGATGCGGCTCGAAGGCGTGCGCGACGTACACACGCAGCTTGTGCTGCAGAACATCAAGGGGCCTGGCCATGTGCCGCTTGCACATCTCAGACGATAGGCATTTCTGCGGAAAAGCTGCACACAAACTGCTGAAGCAAGCCAATCTCCGGAACTAGATCGCCGACTACGACATGCGGACCGCCATTGCATAAGGCCCGCCATGAAAATCGTCTTGATCAACCCGCCGCATACCGCCATCGGCAGCCGTGTGCCGGACGACCATCTGCCGCCGCTCGGTTTGCTGGCACTGGGCGGTCCGCTGATCGACGCGGGACATCAAGTGCGGCTTGTGGATGCCGAATTCGGGCCGATGGCGCTTGCCACGCTGGTCGGGGACGCGTTGAGCGACCATCCCGACTGCATTCTGATCGGCCATTCCGGCTCGACCTCTGCACATCCGACAGCCCTGCTGATCGCCGACATGGTCAAGGACATCGAGCCAGCGACAATCCTGATTTATGGCGGCGTGTTTCCGACCTATCATTGGCGCGACATACTGGCTGAAACGCATGCCTTCGACTTCATCGTGCGCGGCGAGGGCGAGGCGACCATCGTCGCGCTGATCGAAGCGCTGGAGAAACGCAAGCCGCTCTCGGACGTGGCGGGCATCGCCTTTCCTGACGATTTGCGGCGGCCCTTCGCCACCAAGCCGGCAAGGACGATCGCCAACCTCGACGACTACCGCGTCGGCTGGGAACTGATCGATGTCAGCCGCTACAGCTATTGGGGAGGCAAGCGTGCGGTGGTCATGCAGTTCTCGCGAGGCTGTCCGCATCTGTGCAACTATTGCGGCCAGCGCGGCTTCTGGACGCGCTGGCGGCACCGCGACCCCGTGAAGTTCGCGCGGGAGATTGCCTGGCTATACCGCGAGCATGGCGTCGAGCTGATCAACCTTGCCGACGAGAACCCGACGTCGTCCAAAAAAGCCTGGCGCGCCTTTCTCGATGCGATGATCGCCGAGAATGTGCCGGTGCTGATCGTCGGCTCCACCCGCGCCGACGACATCGTCCGCGACGCCGACAGCCTGCATCTTTATCGCCAGGCCGGCGTCATCCGCTGGCTGCTTGGCATGGAAAACACCGACGAGCAGACGCTCCAGTTGATCCGCAAGGGCGGCAGCACCTCATCCGACCGCCAGGCGATACGGCTGCTGCGCCTCAACGGCATCTTGTCGATGGCGACCTGGGTGGCCGGTTTCGAGGACGAAAGTTTGCGCGACCTCTGGCGCGGCTTCCGCCAGCTGATCGCTTATGACCCCGACCAGATCCAGGCGCTCTATGTAACGCCGCACCGCTGGACGCCGTTCTTCAGGATTGCCAGGGACCGCAAGGTGATCCAGCTGGACGCCCGCCTGTGGGACTACAAGCATCAGGTCCTGCAGATGACCCGCCTCAAGCCGTGGATGCTGTTCTTCGCCGTCAAGCTGATCGAACTGGCCGTGCAGTCGCGGCCCAAGGCGCTGGCGCGCATCCTGTTCCACAAGGATCCGGAGCAACGGCATTCGATGCGCTGGTACACAAAAATGGGCCGCCGCGTCTGGTTCCGCGAAGTCTGGGGCTTTCTGGTCCGCGACCGCCGCCTGAAAAATGGCCCGACGCTCGCCGAATTCTGGGGCGCGCCGCAAGACGAGGAAGAAGAATCGATGGTTGTCGAACGCCTGCCGCGTCAGTCCGTGACCGCTATTTCGCCAAACGCTTGAGCCCCTGAGACACCCGGCCTCACGGCACGATCAGCGTGCCGGCGCCGTGTTCGGTGAACAGCTCGAGCAGCACCGCATGCGGCGTCTTGCCGTTGAGGATGACGACGCCTGCGACGCCGCGCTCGATTGCCTCGATGCAGGTCTCGACTTTGGGGATCATGCCGCCCGAGACCGTGCCGTCCTTGATCAGGGCCTTGGCCTCGGCCACGGTCAGCTCGTCGATCAGCTTCTTGTCCTTGTCGAGCACGCCGGGCACGTCGGTAAGGAACAGCAGGCGCGTCGCCTGGCAGGCGCCGGCGATGGCGCCGGCAAAAGTGTCGGCGTTGATGTTGTAGGTATGGCCGTCGCGGCCGGGCGCCACCGGCGCCAGCACCGGGATCATTTCGGACCGCGCCAGGAGGTCGAGCAATGTGCGGTCGACCTCGACAGGCTCACCAACGAAGCCCAGGTCGAGCACCCGTTCGATGTTGGAATCCGGATCGATCATGGTCTTGCGCGCCTTTTCGGCAAACACCATGTTGCCGTCCTTGCCGCACAGGCCGATCGCCCACTCGCCCTCGGCATTGATCAGCGCGACGATCTCCTTGTTGATCGACCCGGCCAGCACCATCTCGACAATCTCGACGGTCTTCTGGTCGGTGACGCGCAAGCCGCCCTCGAATTTGGATTCGATGCCCATCTTGCTGAGCATGGCGCCGATCTGCGGCCCGCCGCCATGCACGACGATCGGGTTGACGCCGGATTGTTTCAAAAGTGCGATGTCGCGGGCGAAAGCCTTGCCGAGCGCGATGTCGCCCATCGCGTGGCCGCCATATTTCACCACGACCGTCTTGTTCTCGTAGCGCTGCATATAGGGCAGCGCCCTTGAAAGCAGCGCGGCCTGCATTTCGGCGGTGGCGGCGACATCCGTCATCGGCGTGGTTCCCAGCTTGGCATGAACGGCGGCGTCTTAGCGGGAATTGGACGAGGGGGCAAACGGCTTTGCTGTCACGATCGATCAAATCACCGCCTATGCCGGCCGCTGCAGCGGCGCCCGTCGGCCCAGCCAGCCCGAGATCCTTTCCATCTGCGCGGCGAACGACAAAAGCGTTTCCTCGTCGCCGGGGCGGCCGGCGGCCTGGACGCCGAGCGGCAGGCCGGCATCGGTGATGTAAACCGGAAGCGTGATCGACGGTTGCCCGCTGACGTTCTGGATCGCCGGCCAGTGCGTGAACCACAGGCTCTTGTCCATCAGCTGGCCGAATAGCGGCTTGAACTTCAGCAGGCCGGCGAGGCGCAGTCTGTCCAGGACATTCTCGATGAATTCGTCGGCGCCTTTCGGGTCCATGGTGCCGCAGGCGAGCGGCGGGTGCGCGATGACAGGCATCAGCACTGCATCATAATGCGCGGTTTCGGTGATAAGCCGGCGCGAGGTTGCGTGCAGCCGCTGCAGGCCGGCATAGATTTCGCCGGCCGAGAGAATTTCACCGAACCGGCTCATCACGCGCGTGGCGCGTTCGATGTCGCCTGAGATGGAGCGGCCGACGCGCAAGGCCTCGCCACGCATCGTGCCGGCCACCGCCGCAGCGACGGTTCTGGCGAAATCGGCGATGAAATCGCGATCGATATAGGGCAGGTCGATCTCCTCGACGCTGTGTCCGCCTTCGCGCCCCAGCGCAATCGCCGCATCCAGAGCTTTCAACGTCTCTTCCGATATCGGCAAGCCGAGCGGCGATTTTCGATAGAAGGCGAGCTTGAGCTTGCCCGGATCGCGCCCGGCGGCCGCAGCGAAACTGCCGTTCGGCAACGGTGCCGCGTAGGGCGACAGCGGGTCGGGCCCGTGGGTCAGGTCGAGCAGCAGGGCCGTATCGCGCACCGAGCGGGCCAACGCATGGTCGACGACGAAGCCATACCAGCTTTCGGTGACGAGCGGCGTCAAGGGTACGCGGCCGCGCGAGGTTTTCAGCCCGACCAGCCCGGTACAAGCGGCAGGCACCCTGATCGAGCCGCCGCCATCCGAGGCATGTGCCACCGGCACGACGCCGGCCGCGACCAGCGCCGCCGCACCGCCCGAGGAACCGCCGGTCGTGTGCGCGGTATTCCATGGATTGCGGGTGACGCCGTAAGCCACCGACTCCGTCACCAGCCTCAGCCCGTGTTCGGGTGCGGTGCTGGTGGCGATCGGGATCAGGCCGGCGGCCAGATAGCGTTCCGTCATCACCGAGCTGAAATCGGGGGTGAAGGCCGGGATGCGGCTGCCGCCATGCGTCGGCACGCCCTTCATAGCGATGCCAAGATCCTTCAGCGCAAAGGGCACTCCGGCAAGCGGCAGCTTGCGGTCAACGGTTTTCGCTCGCGCCCGCGCCGCCTCAAAAAGCGGTTCGGCGATTGCGTTGATCTCCGGCAGGGTGGCCTCGGCCCGGGCGATCGCCGCATCGACGAGATCTTGCGGTGTGATCTCTCCCTTGTGCACGAGTGCGGCCTGGCCGGTTGCGTCATGCTCCCACAGAACCCGCTCGATCGACATGGTCGCCCTCCCGCTCATTGCAAGCTAGCGGGCTGCGATTTCATTGGCAATCGACGCTGGCGCTGCCGGTGCGCAAGACCATTTCAGTCGTTGCAAATACATTGCAATCGCCTAATTTGGCGGCGGATGACGCCGCAGGACATCAGCAACCTGATTGTCCGGACTTCGATGAAGGACCGGGCTGCGTTCGATCTGCTCTACCGGCAGACCAGCGCGAAACTTTTCGGCGTCTGCCTTCGTGTATTGAAGGATCGGGGAGATGCAGAAGAGGCGCTTCAAGAGGTCTTCGTCAAGATATGGACGAAGGCGGACCGTTTCGCCGTTTCGGATCTGAGCCCGATCTCCTGGCTGGTGGCCATTGCGCGCAATCATGCGATCGATCGGATCAGGGCGCGGCGAGAGCCTGCCGCCTATATCGATGCCGCGCTCGACGTGGCCGATCCGGCGCCGGGGCCGGAGGCCATGGCCGTGGCGGGCGGTGAGTCCGAACGCATCTACCATTGTCTCAAGGAATTGGAGAAGGACCGGGCGGCGGCCGTCCGGGGCGCCTATCTGGATGGCAAAAGCTATGCCGAACTGGCGGAGCGCTATGGCGTACCGCTGAACACGATGCGGACCTGGCTGCGGCGCAGCCTGTTGAAACTGAGAGAATGCCTGGAAAGATGACGCTGGCTGACGACAATGGACCGGAACGTGGGGGCGACGACCTGTTCGCCGCCGAATACGTTCTTGGCGTTCTGGCCGCCGATGAACGCGAGATCGCGTCGCGCCGCATCGATGCGGACGCCGCCTTCGCGCGCCTTGTCGATGCCTGGGAGGCGCATCTTTCGCCGATGGCCGCCGCCTATCCGGAGACAGAGCCTCCGATCAGGGTCAAGGAAGCATTGGACCGCCGGCTGTTCGCTGCAGAGCCGCGCGCCGGCCTGTGGTCGAGCCTTGGCTTCTGGCGCGGTCTTGCCGCCGCCGCCATTGCGGCGCTGGCGATCTACATCGCCGTGCCTTACTTCCGCCCGTCCACCGAACCGCCGCAGGCGCGGCTTGTCGCCTCGCTGGCGGCCGAAGGCAGCGACGTCAAATATCTCGTCGTCTACGATGCCGCCCGTCACGAGGTCGGTCTTTCCCACGTTTCCGGCGAGCGGGCCGCCGGCAAGGACTTCGAGCTGTGGATGATCGAAGGCAAGAAGGCGCCGGTGTCGATGGGCGTCATCCCGGCCGGCGCGACCGCGCATTTGGCCATCCCGCCCGCCGTCCAGGAGAAATTGGCGCAAGGCGCCGTGCTTGCGGTCAGCGTTGAGCCTGCCGGCGGCTCACCGACCGGCCAGCCGACTGGACCGGTGGTCGCAGCGGGCGATCTGAAGAGCATCTAACCGCTTCTCATCTCCGGAAGCAGACCTGAAATCTATCTCCCGCGATTTAAACGCCTGCAAAGCTTGTTGGCGGCTGTCGATCCGCGCCGGGCAAATTGCAGCGACAAATATTTTTTTGCGGAGAGGGCGAAACTCCAGCATTTCTATCGCGTATCTCCTTGCGTTCCCAAATGAGGGGAACGATTAACCCGAGGAGATTGAAATCATGCGTAAATTCGCCACCCTTTTGCTTGCCGGCACGGTCGCCATTTCCGCGCTCGCCACCATTGCCTATGCTCAAAATCCGATGGTCGGCGGCGCCGCCATGTATGCCCAGAAAAACATCGTCGAAAATGCTGTCAACTCGAAGGACCACACGACGCTGGTCGCTGCCGTCAAGGCAGGCGGCCTGGTCGATACGCTGCAAAGCGCTGGCCCCTTCACTGTGTTCGCGCCGACCAACGAGGCCTTTGCGGCACTTCCAGCCGGCACGGTGGAGACGCTGCTCAGGCCTGAAAACAAGGACAAGCTCGTCAAGATCCTGACTTGCCATGTCATCGGCGCCAAAGCGATGGCCGCCGACGTCGCCAAGATGGTCAAGAACGACGGCGGCACCCACAAGGTCAAGACGGTCGGTGGTTGCGAACTGTCGCTCAAGGCCGACGGCGGCAAGGTCACCGTGACCGACGAGAACGGCAACGTCGCCAATGTGACGATCGCCGATGTCGAGCAGTCCAACGGCGTCATCCACGTCGTCGACAAGGTTCTCCTGCCGAAGATGTAACAAACGCACGCTGCCGGCGAAGATATCGCTAAGGGCCTCCCTGCGCACGCTCCGCGCCGTTCACGCAAGATGTGGATAGGCGCGGAGTCCCGCTTTGAGGACAGCGATCGTCACCGGCTTTTGATTTCCGTGTGGCGGTCGAATTTGGCACAAGCAATGACAGGAGGAATGGCCATGAACCGTCGCGAGCTTCTTTTGAGTGGTGCGGCAGCCATTGGCGTTGTCGCAGGCGCCACCGCGCTGCGCATGGGCGGAGCCCAAGATGCACGCGCGGCTGAGACTTTCGAGGTTACCAAGACCGAAGCCGAGTGGCGCGCCATCCTGTCCGACGCGGCCTTCAATGTGCTGCGCAAGGAGGGCACGGAATACCCGGGCACCAGTCCGCTGCTCAACGAGCACCGCAAAGGCATCTTCGCTTGCGCCGGCTGCGGCCTGCCGGTCTATTCGTCAGAGACCAAGTTCGATTCCGGCACAGGCTGGCCGAGCTTCTGGCAGGAAATCCCGAATTCCGTCGGCAAGACCGTGGACAGGTCTTTGGGCATGACCCGCACGGAGGTCCATTGTCGCCGCTGCGGCGGCCATCTCGGCCACGTATTCGACGACGGTCCGCCGCCGACCGGGTTGCGACACTGCATCAATGGCGTTGCCTTGACCTTCAAGCCGGCGACGGCGTGAGGACGGCTGGGACCCTGACTTTGTCGGAGCGCGAGAGGACTTCGTAATGGTTGATTTTGCGCATGACCCCGAAAATCGCTTTTCGGGGTCATGCGCGAGGGCGCCAGGCGGGGGATCCAGCGCGCCTCAATGGCCTCCGCCACCGCCGCCCTGGGCGGCTGGCTTGCGGATCACCAGGGTGAAGAGCCCAAGCGTCGCGAACAAAACCGTCAGCATGAAGAATACGTCCATGAACGACAGCAGCGACGCCTGCTGCTGGACCATGCCTGACAGTTTGGAGATGGCCGCCTTGGAGGCGTCGGGCCCGGCGGTCTGCTCGAAGTTGAGCGTCATGTTCTGCAGCTTCTGCTGTGCAGCGGCACTTCCCCATTGCACGTGCTCGGAGAGCCTGGCGTAGTGGAAGGCATTGCGGTCGATCAGCACGGTGTTGATGACTGCCAGGCCGACGGCGCCGCCGAGATTGCGGGTCAGGTTGAACAGGCCAGACGCATTCTTCAGCCGCTCCGGCGGCAAGGTTCCGAGGGCAATGTTGTTGATCGGCACCATGCAAAGCATCATCGAGCAGCCGCGCAGGATCTGCGGGATCAGCAGTTCATAGAAATCCCAGTCGGCGGTGAGATGCGTCATCCACCAGGTCCCCGTGGCGAAGCCGAAGAAGCCGATCATCATCATGATGCGCGGGTCCATCTTGTTCGACAGGATGCCGGAGATCGGCGCAGTGAAGAACATGGCCAGGCCGCTGACGAACAGCGCCTCGCCGATCATCATCGAATCGTAGCCGCGGATCCGCCCCAGGAACACCGGATAAAGATAGGTCAGACCGTAGAGGCCGATGCCGACGACGAAGGAGAACAGCGAGCCGAAGGCAAAATTGATATTGCTGAAAGCCCTCAGATCGACAATCGGCTCCTCGGCGGTGAACACGCGCCAGAAGAACAGCACCGCGCCGAAGGTCATGATGACGGCGCAGATGAACACCGCCTGATCCTGCAGCCAGTCGTTGTTGGGACCTTCCTCCAGCACATATTCCATGCAGCCCAGGAAGGCGGCCATGCCGGCAAGCCCCCACCAGTCGAACTTGCTGAACAGCTTGAGATTGGGTTTGTCGAAGTCGATCAGCGACCAGGCGGCCGTCGTCACCAGAATGCCGGGCACGACGTTGACCAGGAACAGCCAGTGCCAGGACATGGCATGGCTGATATAGCCGCCGACGGTCGGGCCGATGGTTGGCGCCAGCGTCGCCACCAGACCGATCATCGGCGAGACGATGGCGCGACGCGACGGCGGGAAGATGGTGAAGGCGGCTGCAAAGACGCTCGGGATCATGCCGCCGCCGATGAAGCCCTGCACGGCGCGGTAGACGATCATCTGGTCGATATTGGTTGCGGTCGCCGCCAGCGCGCTGGCCGCGGTGAAACCTGCCGCCGAGATTGTGAACAGCACCCGCGTCGACAGCATCCGGCTGAGGAAGCCCGACAGCGGGATCATCACCACCTCGGCAATCAGATACGCCGTCTGCACCCACGGAATCTCGTCCGAACTGGCGCTGAGGCCCGCCTGGATCTCGGCCAGCGAGGCCGAGACGATCTGAATGTCGAGGATGGCCATGAACATGCCGAACACCATTGCCAGGAAGGCGATGACGCGGCGCGTCGAGATGTGGTCGACCGGCACCGGCATGGCTGGCGCCGGCGCCGATCCTGCAGTTAGGGTTGCGGTCGCCATGACCCTTGCTCCCGGTTCCGCTTTACTTCGATGCCGAAGGCGCGGTGCGGCTGTCGACGGCGACGACGACGCTCAGGCCGGCGCGCAGCTTGCCCGTCTTCAACACATCCGCGGGCACGTCTATGCGAACCGGAACGCGCTGCACCACCTTGGTGAAATTGCCTGTGGCGTTTTCCGGCGGCAGCAGCGAGAACACTGCTCCCGAAGCCGGGGCCAGCGACGACACGGTACCCTCGATGTCCTGACCGTCGATCGCGTCGACCGACACTCTGACCTTTTCACCAGGCACCAGCCGGGCAAGCTGGGTCTCCTTGAAGTTGGCGACGATGTAGAGCTTGTCCATTGGCACGATGACGGCGAGCTTCTGTCCGGGGCTGATCAGGTCGCCCTGCTCGACCGAGCGGTTGCCGACCACGCCGTCATAAGGTGCGCGCAGCACGGTGAAGGACAGATCCCGCACCGCCTTGTCGTGGGCAAGCTGCAGCGAGGCCAGCGTGCTTGCCGATTCCGCCCGCTGCGCCTGGAGCACGCCGATATTGGCCTGAGCCGCCGCGATCTGCGCGTCGGCGCCGGCTAGTGCGGCATTGGCTTGCTCGACCGCCGTCTGGGCATCGTCCAACTGGGCCTGGGTACCGACGCGGGTCTTGAGCAACTGGGCGGCACGAACCTGATCTCGCTTCGCATTATCGGCCGCGGCCTGGTCGGCGGTCTTCTGCGCCTGCGCCTGCTTGAGCGAGGCGCGCGCCGCCTCGGTCTGGGCATCGATGCGGTCGAGCGTCTTGCTCAACGTGGCGATCTGCGCCTCGGCCTGGGCAACGGCTATCTTGTAGTCACCGTCATCGACGATCAGCAGCGGGTCGCCGGCCTTCACCTGCTGGTTCTCGGTCACTTTGACCTGATCGACATAACCCGAGATTTTTGGCGAGATGAACGCGGTGTCGGCCTGGACATAGGCATCGTCAGTCGTGATCATGAAGCGCCCGTCGGTCCAGTAATCATAGCCATACCAGGCGCCGGCACCCAGCAGGGCCAGGCCGATGATGGGCAACAACATCGAGCGCGTCGAGCGCTTCTTCTTGGCGGGAGCCAGCGGGGTGACGTCGGCGGGCTTGAGAGGGGTTTCCGGCGCTTCGATCGCAGGCTGGACCTTGGCACTGGGGAAGGGGCGGACTTCGGCACTGGTGGGCGCGTTCGAGGACATGATATCTCTCTAAATTAACTGGCGCTGAATTTTGTCAGACTGAACCGTTCGGTTCGATCTAGACGTTGACTTAGCGCTTAAAGAGGACCATATCAAGAGCAATCGAACCGGATGGTTCGAATTATTTTACGAGGTGTGACATTATGGCCGAAGCCCCCAAGGCCGCTCCTTTGCCTGATTCAGGCCCATTGCCCAGCGCTGGCAAGGACCAGTGCGATCTGCTGGACAGCCTGCCGCGCGGCCGCCCGGCCGCGGGTCAAGACCCGGTCAAGCGCAGCCAGATCATCGACGGTGCGCGCCGTGTCTTCATCGAAAAGGGCTTCGAAGCCGCGTCGATGAACGACATTACGCGCGAGGCCGGCGTGTCCAAGGGCACCATCTATGTCTACTTCGCCAACAAGGAAGAGCTCTTCGAAGCGCTGATCGAGGAAGAGCGCGGCACGATTTTCAAGAACATGTATGAGGTGCTCGACCAGATCGGCGACCTTCGCCAGACGTTGGTGAAGTTCGGCATCGTGCTGTCCATGAAGATCACTTCCGCGAGGGTCATCCTGGCGCAGCGGACGGTGATCGGCGCGTCGGAACGCATCCCGGAGCTTGGTGCCCGGTTCTACGAACGCGGCCCGAAGCGTGGCCATGACAGGGTCGTCGTTTTCCTCAACATGGCTATCGAACGCGGCCTGCTGAAGATCGACGACGTCGAGCTTGCCGCCTATCAGTTCACCGAGCTGTGTCTGGCCGGTCTTTTCCGCCAGTGCATTTTCGCCTATCGCACCAAGGCCCCAAGTGTGGCCGAGATCGAACACATCGTCAGGTCGGGCGTCGATGTGTTCCTGAAGGCCTACGGCACCGAACAGCTTGCAGAGCAGGAACGGGCCTCCAGCCCCGCCTGACAGGCTGCCAGGGTCGGTGGCCTATCCGCCATTGGCGGCGAGCACGATCGCCGCACGCAGTTCCTCGAGACCCTCGCTCTTTTCCGACGACGTGGCGAGCACGAAGGGGAAGGCCGCCGGTCGTTTCTTGATCTTCTGGAGCGTTTCCTCGACCAGTCGCGGTACCCCCGCCGCCTTGATCTTGTCGGTCTTGGTCAGCACGATCTGATACGACACCGCCGCCTTGTCGAGCAGCGACAGCACCTCGTCGTCCTTGGCCTTGATGCCATGGCGGGCATCGATCAGCACGTAGACGCGCTTCAGCGTCACCCGGCCCTTCAGATAGTCGAACACGAGCTTCGTCCACTCGTCGACCTTTTCCTTCGGTGCCGTGGCGTAGCCATAGCCTGGCATGTCGACCAGCGCCATCGGCGGCAGATCGGCGCCTTCTCCCGAAAATCCGCCAGGCACGAAATAGTTGAGCTCTTGCGTCCTGCCCGGCGTGTTGGAGGTGCGCGCCAGCCCCTTCTGGTTGACCAGCGCGTTGATCAGTGACGATTTGCCGACATTGGAGCGGCCGGCAAAGGCGATCTCGGGCGGTCCCTCCGGCGGCAGGAATTTCATCGCCGGCACGCCGCGGATGAATATCCAGGCTCGCGTGAACAATTCGATGCCGATCGTGGTCTTGTTCAACGCGTTCAAACCGCCGCCTCCAGAAGAAAAATGTTGCTGCCACGAATAGCATCGAGATTGCGGCTGATCTTTTCCACCGGCCAGTGCCACCACGCCAGCGCCAGCAGCCGCCGAATGGTCCTGTCATCGAAGCGCATCTTCACCACTTTGGCCGGATTGCCGGCGACGATCGCATAGGCCGGCACATCGTGCGTCACCACCGACTTTGCCGCGACGATGGCGCCGTCGCCGATCTTCACGCCCGGCAGCATCACCGCTTCCATGCCGATCCAGACGTCGTTGCCGACGATTGTGTCGCCACGCACCTCCTTCGACCATGTCGCCGGGTCGAAACCTTCCTCCCAGCCGTGACCAAAGATGTTGAACGGATAGGTCGAAAAGCCGGACATGGCGTGATTGGCGCCGTTCATGATGAAGCGCGCGCCTTCGGCAATGGCGCAGAACTTGCCGATGATCAGCCTGTCGCCGATGAACGGATAATGATGCAGCACGCATTTTTCGGCGAATTTGTCGGGTCCGTCAGGGTCGTCATAATAGGTGAAGTCGCCGATCTCGATATTCGGCGCCGTCACCAGCGGCTTCAGAAAGCCGACGCGCGTGTGCAACGGGATCGGATGCTTGATCGATGGATTGGGTCCGGTCATATCGAGCTCCGTCGAGCAACTGCCAGGCAGGTCAAAATAGCGCGATCCGTCCGGCAGTACCAATCGCTTAATCCAGACCGGCAGCCTGTGCAAAAAGCCCCGGACGAACCAGGGCTTTTTGGTCTCGCATCGTCGGAGTGCCGGCTATTCCGCCGGCGACGGTTTCTTGCGGAACAGCGCGACCAGATTGTCCCACAATTCGATCTTGGCGCCCTGCCGCTTCATGATCACGCCCTGCTGCAGGATCGACAGCGTGTTGTTCCAGGCCCAGTAGATGACGAGGCCGGCCGGAAAACCCGCCATCATGAAGGTGAAGATCACGGGCATCCAGGTGAAGATCGCCGCCTGCGTCGGGTCCGGCGGCGTCGGGTTCATGCGCATCTGCAGGAACATCGTCACGCCCATGATCAGCGGCCAGACGCCGATCATCAGCATGTGCGGCAAGGTAACGGGGATCAGCCCGAACAGGTTGAAAATCGATGTCGGGTCCGGCGCCGCCAGATCCTGGATCCAGCCGAAGAACGGCGCGTGCCGCATCTCGATGGTGATGTAGAGCACCTTGTAGAGCGAGAAGAACACCGGGATCTGCAATGCCACCGGCCAGCAGCCGGCGAGCGGATTGATCTTCTCGGACTTGTAGAGCTCCATCATCGCCTGCTGCTGCTTCATCTTGTCGTCCGCGTATTTCTCGCGGATCTCGAGCATCTTGGGCTGCACCTTCTTCATGTTCGCCATCGACGCATAGGACTTGTTGGCGAGCGGGAAGAACAGCGCCTTGACAATGACGGTGGTGGCGAGGATCGCCAGACCGAAATTGCCGAAGAATTTGTAGAGCGTGTCGATCAGCGAGAACATCGGCTGAGTTATGAACCAGAACCAGCCCCAATCGATCAGCTTTTCGAAAAGCCTTATCTTGCGATCTTTCTCGTAAGCATTGATCTTGTTGACTTCCTTTGCGCCGGCAAAGATCTCCGATTCAATGGTCTTGGATTCGCCGGGTTGCAGCGCAATCGCGTCCGTGCGGAAGTCGGCTTGATAGCGATGACGGCCGTCCTCGTAATAAGCGAAGTTTGGCTGAAACTCCTGCGCCTCTGTCGGCACCAGTGTCGCCGCCCAGTATTTGTCGGTGATGCCCAGCCAACCGTCCTTGGACTTGCTCGGTGTGTACTGCTTGTTTTTCTCGAGATCGGCGTATTTGTGTTCCTGCAGGCCTTCGCTGCCGGTGACGCCGATCAGGCCTTCGTGCAACACATAGATGCTGGCGACTGCCGGCTTGTCGAAGCGGGTGATGCGGCCGTAATTGAACAGCGAGACAGGGCTGCTACCGGAATTCTGCACGGTGTCGGAAACGGTGAACATGTAGTCGTTGTCGACCGAGAATGTGCGCTTGAAAGTCAGGCCCTTGTCGTTGGTGAAGGTGAGCGTCACTGGTGTAGCCGGCGTTAGCGTCGGATTGCCGTCGACGTTCCAAACGGTCTTGGGTCCCGGCAGCGTTCCCACCTTGTCTTCGCCAACAAAGCCGATCTCGGCGAAATATCCGTTCGGCAGCGACTCAGGATTGAGCAGCGCGATCTTGGGTGAGTTTTTGTCGACCGTCTCCGTGTAGTGCTTGAGCTTGAGATCATCGAGACGCGCGCCGGTGAGGTTGATCGAGCCTTCGAGGCTCGGCGTGTCGATCTTGACGCGGCTGGTCGAGGCAATCGCCTGCTCGCGGCCGGCCGGCGTCACCGCGTTGCCGCCAGGCGCGTTCGGAATGGCGCCCGGCTGCACCGGTGTTTCGCTGGCGCCCGGGCTGGTGCCTTGGGCGGCCTTCTTCTGCTCCGCCACGCGCTGCTCTTCGATGCGGGCGGCTTCGCGCTGCATCTCGCTGCGCGGCATCACATACAAATATTGCCAAAGCGCCAGGATCAGCACCGACAGTGCGATGGTGATGAAGAAGTTGCGGTTGTTTTCCATCGAAGCCCTTGGCCTATCGTGTTCCACGCAATCTGCGGGAGAGTTCGGCCTTCAACTGGCCGAACGGAGTGGTAAGCACGTCTTCGCGCCCGACGATGACATAATCATTGCCGGGCGCCATGTCATCCGCGGCATGCGTGCGCACGGCCTCTCTCAGCCGCCGCCGGATGCGGTTGCGAACGACGGCGTTGCCGACCTTCCTGGTGACGGTGTAGCCGACGCGCGGCGCCTCGCTGTCGCCGCGGCCCAGGACCTCGACGAGGAAAAGCCGCCCGCGGCGCTTTTCGCCGCGGCGGACAGCCAGGAATTCCGCGCGCTTCAGAAGCCGCTTGGGATGGGCACCCGTTGGCTTGCCGGTTGCGGGCAACGATCTTGTCTCTCGCTTGGTGCTCAGGCGCTGAGACGCTTGCGGCCGCGGTTGCGGCGGGCTGCGACGACGCCGCGGCCACCTTTGGTGGCCATGCGGGCGCGGAAACCGTGCCTGCGTTTGCGGACGAGTTTGGACGGCTGGTAAGTACGCTTCATTTGTTTAAATACCGCGGGGTGCGGCCCTTCTTGATTCTGTCACTTTGTAACAGGAGCTTTGCCGGGCCGGTTTTGGCGCGATCGAAACCGCGCCGGGACGAATGGCCCGAGCGTGAGCGGGCTTATAGAAAGAAGGGTTTTGGAAGTCAATCCAGCGTGTCGGGCCGGCATTGTCGGACCGGCATCGAAGTCTTGCGGCCCTTTGTCCGGCTTCGACCAAGGATGAATTTGGCAAAAAAGCCGCAATCGCCTAATCTCACCCGATCAAGCGATCGTGAAGACGAGCAGTCCCTAAGACAAGCAGCCGTGATGACAGGCAGCCGTGACGACGAGCATGAGTGAAGTCCCAGCAACCGACGAAAGCATCGCCCAGGCGAAGGCGGCCACCCGCAGGGTGCCGCTGGCGCGCGGCCTGTCGACCAAGTTGCTGCTGCTCACCATCGTCTTCGTGCTCTTGGCCGAAATCCTCATCTTCGTGCCCTGGATCGCCAGCTACAGGCTGAGTTGGCTGAAGGAGAGGCTGAGCACCGCCGCCGCGGTTTCCATCGTCCTGGTGCAGGGCGAACCTGCCTCGCTGTCGCGTGCCGCCCAGAACGACGTACTGATGGCGATCGGCGCCAAGGCGATCGCCGTGCGCGACGGCGGCGTCTCGCGGCTTCTGGTCGTGGCCGAAATGCCGCCGCAGGTCGACGAGCATATCGATATCGCCAATGTCGGCATGATCAAGGGTATGACCGGCGCGCTGGACACGCTGTTTTTCGGCGGCAAGCGGATGCTGCGCGTTTTCGGGCCGGTCGGCGACAGCGACAAGGAATTCGAGCTGATCATGCCCGACCACCGCCTGCGCAATGCCATGCTGATCTATTCGCGCAACGTCGCCTTCGTCTCGCTGCTGATCTCGCTGTTCACCGCCATGCTGGTCTACGCCGCGATAGACCTGATCATGATCGGCCCGATCAGGACGATGACACGCTCGATGCTGTCCTTTTCCGAGGCGCCCGACGATCCCGGTCGCATCATTCACCCCGCCGCCCGGGCCGACGAGATCGGCGTCGCCGAACGCGAGCTGTCGCAGATGCAGGAGCGGCTGCAGAAGATGCTGTCCGAGCAGAAGCACCTGGCCGATCTCGGCCTCGCGGTTTCGAAGATCAACCACGACATGCGCAACATCCTCGCCTCGGCGCAGCTGATGTCGGACCGCCTGCGCCAGGTCAAGGACCCGACCGTGCAGGCCTTCGCACCAAAACTGCTGCGCGCGCTCGACCGTGCGGTGTCCTACTCGGAGGGCGTGCTGGCCTATGGCCGCACCCAGGAGCCGCCGCCGTCGCGCCGCAGGCTGCGGCTGCGCCAGCTGGTCGAGGACGTCCAGGGCCTGCTCGACATCGAATGCGGCATCGAATTCGTCAACGCCGTCGATCCGGTGCTCGAGGTCGACGCCGATTCCGACCAGCTGTTCCGCGTGCTCACCAATCTTAGCCGCAACGCCGTGCAGGCGATGGCGGCCGACACCGAGAGCGCCGTGGTGCGCCGCTTGACCATATCGGCCGAGCGCATCGGCAGCGTCAGCCGCATCGTCGTCACCGACACCGGCCCCGGCCTGCCGCCAAAGGCGCGAGAAAACCTGTTCGCGGCATTTCGCGGCTCGGCCCGCAGCGGCGGCACCGGCCTTGGCCTGGCGATCGCCCATGAATTGATCCGCGCCCATGGCGGCACGGTGGAGCTGGTCGAATCGATCGGCGGCCGCACCACATTCGCGGTCACCATTCCCGACCAGCCGGTCCGGCTCGACCAAGCCCGCAACGGTCTGCGCCGCCCGGCGTAACGAACCGTTTCGTTACGGACCGTTTCAATTCGCAAATGGTTGGTCCGAGACTACGAGCCATCGGCTCGGCCGCCGTGGAACGGCGTGTTTCGTTACGGGCCGTTCCGATTGGCAAATGACTGATCCAAGACGACGACCTATCGGCTCGGCCGCCGTGTGACGCGATCTTGCCTTCGCCGGCCGGCGCATGACGGCAAAACTTTTGGCCAGGATCGGCTTGCTTTTCGCAAATTCAGTCGCTAGGGAACAGCTCACATTCGCGGCCGGTCGCCAGGATCGGATCGCGGGGCTATGCAAAGCATGGCCTGTTGCGCGCCCGTAGCTCAGCTGGATAGAGCACCAGACTACGAATCTGGGGGTCAGGAGTTCGAATCTCTTCGGGCGCGCCATTAAACTCATTTGTCCAACCCGGGAACATAGGTAACAGAATCTACCACCGGTGGCCGGAAAGTCGCGAGGGCTGAGCGCCATCCATGCCAAAACGGGGATCGTCAGCTAATGCTGCTCAGTCGGCCTGCTTAATCTCCGGGCCCGGTTCAGTCGGCGGGCCTGGCGTGCAATCCTGGCCAGTGCATTCCTGCACGGGATCTTTCGCCGGCGGGAGACAATTTTGGCCTTCACAATGAACGGGCGGCTGCGTTGTTGCGGCTTTATTGTTCTGCGGCACAGGCCGATCCTCAGCGCGAACGGCCGGCATTCCAAGGTCGATCATGGCCGTGCACAAGAGCGCAATCCGAACCAAATTCATTTTCGCCTCCGCAACTGACAGCGAGACGCAGATTATACCTTCGAACTGCGGCCAACATCCTGTCACCCGCGAACGGCGTTAACAGCGCGTTTCATTGCCGGTTGGAAGGGCGTACCGATTGCGATCGAGCGTCGTCCTCTTCCTTGCAAAATAGCGCCAGAAACGGGGCTTTCGGCCAGAGGTGACTGAAGCCAACCTTCCGATTTTCCTGTACACCTGTTCGAAGGGTTCGAGGTGCGTTAGGGCCTCGCATATTCGAGGTTTTCAGTTCTTTCACGGGGGAACGTAGATGACGGCATTCAACAGCGTCCGCTTCCGGGTCAGGCCGGGTAGTGAAGACGAATTCGTCGAACTGTTCAGCAGCGCTCCGCGCAATTTCGAGGGATTGCGAAAAATGGCTCTCATCAAATCGGGAGATGGCGCCTTCTTCTCGATTGGAGAGTGGGACACTTTTCAGCACATGGTCGATGCCAGGCCCAAAATGCTGGGCAATCTTGATCGGTTCCGGCATACGTTGCAGCAGCTTGAGGGCGGATATACGGATGCTGTTTCCGGCGAGGCTGTCTTCGAAACGGACGGCAGGAGCAGCGGCAGGTCGGTATAGTTTCGCACTTCGAAAAGCTTATGCCGTGCGCCACTTCCCGGCTCTATCACCTAAACCGCACATTCCCCCTGGAAAGCTCTGCCACCGACCTGCATCCCATCAGCCGCATGTCGCGTTCGATCTCGGTTCGCATCAGGCCGAGCGCCCGTTCGACGCCGACCTGTCCGGCGGCTGCCAGCGGGAAGAGATAGTAGCGCCCGAGGCCGACGGCCTTGGCGCCCAACGACAGGGCCTTCAGCACATGCGTGCCGCGCTGGACGCCGCTGTCGATGATCACGTCTATCTTGTCGCCCACCGCGTCGACGATCTCCGCCAGCTGGTCGAAGGGGCTGCGCGAGCCGTCCAGCTGTCTGCCGCCATGATTTGACAGAACGATACCGGTGCAGCCGATGTCGACCGCTTTTCTGGCATCGGCGACGCTCATGATCCCCTTCAGGCAAAACTGGCCGTTCCAGAAGCGGACCATGTCTTCGACGTCCTTCCAATCCAGCGACGGGTCGAGGATCTCGGTGAAATAGCGGCTGATGGAAAGCGCTCCGCCGCCGAGATCGATATGGCCGTCCAACTGCGGCAGGCTGAACTTTTCATGCGTCAAATAGTCGATGGCCCATCTCGGCTTGATCGTGAACTGCATCATGCCGCTGAGCGTAAGCCGAAAGGGGATGGAAAAACCGGTCCGCAGGTCGCGTTCGCGGTTTCCGCCGGTGACGCTGTCGACCGTCAGCATCATCACGTCGACGCCGGACGTCTTGGCGCGCTCCATCATGGCGCGGTTCAGGCCGCGATCCCTGTGGAAATAGAACTGATAGACCTGCGGCGTCCTGTGCTTGCGGACTTCCTCCAGGCTGACCGTGCCGAGCGACGAGACGCCGAACATCGTGCCGAACTTCTCCGCCGCCGCGGCGACGGCGCGCTCGCCGCTATGGTGAAACAGTCGCTGGAGAGCCGTCGGCGAACAATAGACCGGCATCGCCAGCTTCTGGCCCATGACGGTGACCGACATGTCGACCTGTCCGACGCCGGCAAGGACGTTGGGGACGAGATCGCAGTCCTCGAACGCCGCCGTGTTGCGCCGCAGCGTCGTCTCGTCGTCCGCGCCGCCATCGATATAATTGAAGATCGGACCTGGCAGGCGCTGTTTTGCCAGCCGGCGGAAGTCCTGAAAATTATAGCAGCTTTGCAATCTCATGAAATCAATCGGGTATATGCCGGGCCCGATGTCAAGCCTGTGCAATTGTCGATCGCCGGCGCTCTCGCCTCAGCCCGCCAGAGCGCCAACCGACTCCCGCTCCACCAGCGGGCATTCGAGCTTGGTGATGGGATAGCGGCCACGACCGGGAGCAGCGGGGACTTCGAGCTGCTCGATCGCCCATTGTCCCATCGCCATATGCGGCAGGATCGACGTCGTCAGCGGCGGGAACAGATGCCGCGCGATCTCCTCGTCGTCATAACCGATCACCGAAATATCCCGGGGGATGTGCAGGCCGGCCTCCTTCAGCGCCTCGTAGCAGCCGATTGCGGTGCGGTCGTTCTGGCAGAAGATCGCGGTCGGCCGGTCCTTCAGCGCCAAGAGCTTGACGGTCGCGGCATAGCCGGCGCTCGCCGACCAGTCGCCTTCGACGACCAGCGCCGGGTCGAACGGAATGTCGGCCGTCGCCAGCGCCCGGCGGTAGCCCTTCAGGCGGTCCTGCGCCGCTTGCATCCAGGGCTCGCCGGTGATGGTGGCGATACGTCTGTGCCCATGGCTGATCAGGTGCCGGGTCGAGCTCTGGCCGCCGGCGATCTCGCTCGGCACCACGGCGGGGAAGGCATAGTCGGCGGTGTAGCAGTTGAGCAGGATGACCGGAATGTCGAGGCCGTAGAGATAGTCCGGCGCGACGATCTCGCGGGTGAAAATGGTCATGTAGATCAGCGCCGAAATGCCCCGCTTGGTCAGTGCCGCGATGGCCCGGGGCTCCATCATCTCGTCGCCCATGGTCTGCGCCACCAACACTACATTGCCGGCGTTCCACGAGGCTTGCCGCGCCCCTTCAATGGCGACGACCGCCTCCGGGCTGGTCGCCAACTGGTCGACGGCGAAGCCGATCACGCCATCCAGCCCGTCGAATGCGGCAACCGGGGCTCGCAAGGCAGAAAACACGGGCGGCGAATAGCCCAGCGTTCGCGCCGTCTCGATCACCCGCTCTCGGGTTTGCTGCGACAGCCTGATGCCCGGCGTGTTGTTGAGCACGAACGAAACCGTCGCCTGCGAACAGCCTGCGGCCCTGGCGATGTCGGTCATGGTAACGCGGCCCTTGGGATTTTTCCCGGACAGCTTGCGCCGCCTGGTACCCTCAAGGACGGGATCACGCAGTGGTTCGTTCATGTCATTGGTCTCGCGAATCTCGCATTTATAGGGCGAAGCGATACTAATAGATATAATCGACCCTCTTAGGCGATTTAGACCCCGATCCAAAACGGTTGCGACTGGGGAGGCCTCTCTCGTTTGTGGCGAGAATCCCGACCAAACTAATACTCTTTACTAATATCTGGCATCCCTATAACGTCAATCCATCATGCCCGGACGACGTCAGACCGCGCATGTTCGGAACGCAAGTCAGCCTGGTATCGGACGGTTCTCGTCAGTCGAAGCTTGCCTGCCGCTCCGGGAAATGTCAGACAAATCGGACTATTTACGAACGGCGAATGAGTCTCTAAAGTCGACGATAGCGGCTGGAATGGCGTCGTTCTTCGTTGCCGGAAACCCTTGAGGAGGAGGGCGTCCAAGCCGCGCCGGCACGTTCATCATCAGCGAAAATTACTGAGTCAAAATGGGAGGTTGAATATGAAATCTGTGATACGAAATGCGTCCGTCGCCGCTGCGGCCCTGCTGCTCGGCCTTTCCGCCAGCGCAATTGCGCGGGCCGACGACAAGCCGACTCTGGCCTTCGTCGTCAACGGCGCTTCCGATTTCTGGAAGGCGGCCGAAGCCGGCGTCAAGAAGGCTCAAGGCGAACTGCCCAATTACAATCTGGAGCTCAAATATCCGGAGCAGTCCTCGGTCGCCATCCAGCAGCGCCTGATGGACGATCTGGTGACGGCCGGCGTGAAGGCGATCATGGTCTCGGCCGTCGATCCCAAGACGTCGACCGACGGGCTGAACAAGATCGCCTCGGAAACGGCGTTGTTCACCACCGACAGCGACGCACCGCAGACCAAGCGTGTCGCCTATATCGGCTCTTCCAATGTCGATGCCGGCAAGCAGGCGGCAGAGATCGCCAAGAAGGCAATGCCTGACGGCGGCAAGTGCCTCGGCTTCGTCGGCCTGCTCGGCGCCGACAATGCCAAGGAACGTATCCAGGGCATGAAGGACGGTCTCGCGGGCACCAAGATCGAATTGGTCGACGTGCGTGGCGACGACATCGATCAGGCTCGCGCCAAGAAGAACGTCGAGGACGCGCTGGTCGCCAGCCCCGACGTCACCTGCATGGTCGGCTTCTATTCCTACAACACGCCGCGCATCTACGAAGCGCTGCGCGATGCCGGCAAGCTCGGCCAGATCACCGTCGTCGGCTTCGACGACGATCCGATCACGCTGGGCGGCGTCAAGGAAGGCACCGTCGCCGCTACCGTCGTACAGCAGCCTTTCGAATGGGCCTATCAGGGCATGAAGCTGATGGCCGCCTATCTCGAGGGCGACAAGTCGGGCGTGCCCGCCGATGGCCTGATCATCGTGCCGACCAAGATCATCGGCAAGGACGATGTCGACGCCTACGCCGCCAACCTCAAGGCGATGTCGGGAAACTGAGCGAATTAGGTTGCGCCGGCTCAAGGGTTCGCCCTGAGCCGGCGATTCTATTGACGCGCCTCGCAAGGCCCGTCAGTCTGAGGCCAAAACGGCTCACCGGCTGCTGTCAGGCGTGATGAATTATTCCGATCCATCCATCGTTGCATCCACGGCCGCTCCGTTCCTGAGCCTCGACGGCGTGCGCAAGACCTATCCCGGCGTTGTCGCGCTGGACGGGTTCTCGATCGAGGTCAGGCCCGGCGAGGTCATCGGCCTGGTCGGCGAAAACGGCGCCGGCAAATCGACGCTGATGAAGATCCTCGGCGGCGTGACCCGGCCGGACACCGGCACCATCACCGTCGATGGCGTCGCCCATGACAGTCTGACCGTCGAGGCCAGCATCGGTTCGGGCATCGCCTTCGTCCACCAGGAACTCAACCTGTTCGAGAACCTCGACGTCGCCGCCAATATCTTCTTCGGCCGCGAACCGCTGCGCGCCGGCCCGTTCAGGCTGGTCGACCGCGCCAGGCTGCGAGCGCTGGCGGCGCCGCTGCTCAAACGCGTGGGCGCCAATTTCTCGGCCGATACGCCGGTGTCGGCGCTGTCGCTGGCCCAGCAGCAAATGGTCGAGATCGCCAAGGCGCTGTCGATCAAGGCGCGGCTGGTCATCCTCGACGAACCGACATCGAGCCTGCCGATCGCCGAAACCGACAAGCTGCTCGGTGTCATCAAGGCGCTGAAGGCAGACGGCATCAGCGTCATTTTCATCTCGCACCGCCTGCACGAGGTCGAGCGCGTCGCCGACCGCGTCGTCGTGCTCAGGGACGGCATGCTCGCCGGAACCTTGCCGAAGAGCGCCATCAATCACGACCAGATGGTCAAGCTGATGATCGGCCGCATGCTGAAGGAGCGCGAGAAGGCCGCGGAATCGGCGCGCCCGCCGGGCTCTGTCGCGCTGTCGGTCAAGGCCATTCGCACCGCTGCCTATCCCGACCGGCCCGTCGACCTCGACGTCAGGCATGGCGAGATCCTCGGCCTCGCCGGTCTCGTCGGCTCGGGCCGGACGGAGCTGGCGCGCGTTCTGTTCGGCATCGACAAGAGCTTTGGCGGCTCGTTCCAGCTTGACGGAAAAGATCTGGTTCTTGGTTCGGCCGCGGACGCAGTGGCCAACGGTATTTTCCTCGTCCCCGAAGACCGCAAGCTGACCGGCATCCTGCTCGATCTGTCGATCGCCCAGAACATCTCGCTGCCCAATCTGCCGGCGCATTCGCGGCGCTCGCTGGTCTCGGCCGGCGCGGAGGCCGCCACCGCCGAGAAGCAGAAGACCGATCTCGGCATCAGGGCGCCCTCCGTCCAGACGCGCACCGGCACGCTGTCGGGCGGCAACCAGCAAAAGGTCGTGCTGGCCAAATGGCTGGCGATGAAGCCGAAGGTGATGATCCTCGACGAGCCGACGCGCGGCATCGACATCGGCGCCAAGGCCGAGATCTACGGGCTGATGCGGGCGTTGGCCGATGCCGGCGTCGCCGTGCTGATGATCTCCAGCGACATGGAGGAGGTGATCGGCGTTTCCGACCGCATTGCCGTCATGCATGAAGGCCAGATCTCCGGCATTCTCGACAAGGACCGGTTCAGCCAGGAAAACGTGCTGCTGCTGGCGGTCGGCAAGCAGCCGAAGTAGTTCGCAGGCACTGGGAGAAGACGATGAGCAAGAAAGATCTCGGCCTGCTGATCCTGATCCTGGTGGTCGGCGCGGTGGTGGCAATCATCAACCCGCGCTTCCTGCTGCCGATCAATCTCGCCAACACCTCGAACCTGATCGGGTTGTTCGGCATCCTGTCGATCGGCCAAGCCTTCGTCATCATCACCGGTGGCATCGAATTGTCGGTCGGCTCGGTGGTTGCGCTGCTCGGCGTGCTGTTCATCGACTTCATCGCCACGCGCGGCATGGCCTGGCCGGTCGCCCTGCCGCTGATCCTGGTGCTCGGCGGCATCATCGGGCTGGCGCATGGCTGGCTGATCACCCGGCTCAAATTGCAGCCTTTCGTGGTGACTTTGTGCGGCCTGTTGATCTATCGCGGCGTGGCGCGCTTCTACACCGCCGACGGCACCGCCGGCTTTGCCTTCGGACAGAACTTCCCGGAACTCGAGTTCCTGACGGCGGGGCGGTCCTGGGGCGTGCCGAACAGCTTCATCGCGCTGATCGTCATCGCCGTCGTCATGTGGGTGGTGCTGCACCGGTCGGTGTTCGGGCGCTATCTCTATGCCATCGGCAAGAACGAGGAAGCGGCAAAATATTCCGGCATCCGCACCGGCCGCATCGTCATGGCCGCCTATGTCATCTGCGGCGTGCTGACGGCGCTGTCGGCGATCTATTTCGCCATGTACACACGCTCGATCTCGCCGGCGAGCCACGGCCAGTTCTACGAGCTCTATGCCATCGCGGCCGCGGTGCTCGGCGGCTTCTCGCTGCGTGGCGGCGAAGGCTCGCTGATCGGCGTCCTGCTCGGCACCGTGCTGCTGCAGGAGCTGCAGAACCTCGTCAACCTGCTCGGCATCCCGTCCTCGCTCAACTTCGCCGTCATGGGCGGGGTGATCCTCATCGGCGTGCTGGTCGACCAGCAATGGGGCGTGTTCAGGGCGCGGCGGCGGATGCTGGAAGCCACACGCAAGGGCGTGGCGGGTGCTGCCGCTGAGTGACGCAAAAATAGCTGGATGAAATTCGCCGACTGCCATGGCAGGTGGCGTGAAAGAGTCAGCCGGAGCTTCGCGACAGCAGTTCAGGTCGGTCTCTATTTGGAACGAAACCCGTATCTGAGCGTTTATTTAAGCTTTGCTGCGCGGAGGTGTTCCATGCCCACAAGTAGGAACTCACCCCCTCCACCCGATGCTGATACCTTTTCCTGTCGCGTTTCTTGTCGGTGCGTTTGTCACCGACCTGGTTTTCTGGGGGACTGCCGATGCCTTCTGGGCACGGGCATCGATGTGGTTGATCGGGGCAGCCATAGTAATGGCCCTTCTCGCTGCGACAGCCGGATTTATCGACTTCCTCAACGAGCCGCGCATTCGCGCCTTGTCCGACGCCTGGTACCACATGCTAGGCAACTTGACCGCGGTCGTTGTGGCACTGATCAATTTCTACCTTCGCTATGCGCAAGGCGCCGAAGCCGCGGTCCGCCCATGGGGTGTGCTCTTGTCGTTCATAGTGGTCTGCATACTGCTGTTCACCGGCTGGAAGGGCTGGGAGATGGTGTATCGGCACCACGTTGCAGTTCTGGACACACCAGCGGATGCGCCAGCGAAGCCTTCGACAACCACTGCCACGGATACTCGTCACGCTGGTCGGGACCGGCACGCCGCATGAGGCCATAATCCCGAAAAGTGGATACCGGTTTCCAAAAAGATATCGGTTAGACAAGTAGCGCCCATACCGAATGCATCAGATGGGCGCTACTTTAGATAAGGCCCGACATGTCGGAGAAGGCCATGGCCTTGCGCAGCACCTCGGCGAAGCGCTCGCCGGCGGCTTCACGAGGGCCGCTATTGTCGATCGAGGTGACACCCGGTCCGGACAGCGCGACATTGGCACTGCGCGCCAGCCGTGCCAGCACTTCGCCGCGCGATTCGCGACCGCGCAATGCCAGCCGCTCGGCCAGGATATCCGGTGTAGCCGTGATCTCGACGACAGCCAGATTGGCGTAGCGCTCCCGCAGCGCCGGGATGATCGCGCGCGAGACGTTGGCGATCGCGACACGGCCGTTTGAGACCGACCAATCGACTTCGGCCGGGATGCCATAGCGCAGGCCATGCGCCTCCCAGGAAATCGCGAAGGCGCCATCCGCTTCGGCCTCGACGAAGGCAACGTCGGCGAGCGTGTCGTGATCCTCGGTGGCCGCATCGCTCGGCCGGGTGATCACCCGGCGCACGAACTCCAGCCGGCTCTCGTCGGCAAACACGGCGCGCGCATAGCCGATCACCGTGTCCTTGCCGGCACCGCTCGGCCCGACGACGGCGACGAAGACACCGTCGCGGATCGGAAATCCCGTAGCGGACAATTCACGCTCGACCGATGCCGACACCATCATGCGACTCGGCGTCCCTGCCGCCAGACCGTGCGGACGACCGGGACATGGTCGTCGACGCGCACGCGAACCAGATCGGCGCGCCGGCCGGGCTCGATGACACCGCGATCGGTGAGGCCGACCGCCTCGGCCGGGTTCTTTGAGACCATCGCCACCGCCTGTGGCAAGGAAATGCCCTCGACCACGTCGCCGAGGAAGAAGGCTGACTGGATCAGACTGAAGGGAATGTAGTCCGACGACAGGATATCGAGCAGGCCATCGCCGGCCAGCGTGCGGGCCGAGACATTGCCCGAATGCGACGCGCCGCGCATGACGTTCGGCGCGCCCATCAATACGCCGAGCCCTGCCTCTTTTGAAGCCCGCGCCGCCTCCTCGGTGGTCGGGAACTCGGCGACGCGCACACCTTGCTCGATCGCTTCGTCGACATGGCCGACGGTTGCGTCGTCATGGCTGGCGAGCACGATGCCGCGCTCTTGGCAGGCAGCGGCGATGAAGCTGCGGTTCGGGCTCGAATTCCTCGCCGATTCCGCCATCCGCTTTTCGCAGAATTTCTGGAAATCGCGATCGGTCAGCTTCAGCTTGCGCTGGTAGTAATAGGCGTAGGTTTCCAAATTGACGAACTGGCGCTGTCCGGGCGCATGGTCCATCAGCGACGCCAGCCTGACCCGCTCGTCGCCGTCGAAATTGGCGAAGGCTGTGAGGCAGTCCGGCGCCGAAACCTCGCAACGCAGATGGAGGAAATGGTCGGCCCTGAGCCGGTCCTGCTGCACGCTGTCCTCGATCGCGTCGGCCAGCTTGCGTATGTCGGCGGCCGTCAGGTCGGCATCCTCGTCCATGCCGACACGCAAGGCGTCGAGCACGGTGGTGATGCCGGCGGTCGCCACCTGCGCGTCATGGGCGAGCACCGCGGCGATCGGGTTCCAGCGCACTTTCGGCCGTGGCGCGTAATGGCCTTCGAGATGATCGGTGTGGAGCTCGACCAGGCCAGGGATGATGAAGTCGCCGCCCATGTCCTCGCCGCTGCGGCCGGGTCCGGCATCGATGGCGGCGATCATGCCGTCGCGCAGCACGATCGACCCTTCGACGATCTGGTCGGCCAGCACAATACGGGCATTGTCAAGAACGGTCTCGGCAGTCATTTCAGGCAGTCCTTGCAGCATTTTGCAGCCAATTGAAAATGAATTGGCTTCGCACCATGCGGTTAAAGCAAATAGTCATTTAGGCAGTTCTTCTGGCCGGGCGGCGCCCGAGCGCGTGATGGGACAGCACCATGAACGGTGCGCCCGGTTCAGTTTCCACAAACAGCGTCAGCGCGTCCACCGCCACCGGCCGTTGCAGCACGTCCGCAAACAGGCTGTCGATTGCTAGGCGAAGACGAGGGCTTTCCTGTGACGACACCCGGCCGGACAGCGTCATATGGAAGCGAAACGTCTCGAAGACATAGGGATAGCCCCACTGGCAGAGATTGCGGAACTCGTCGGGCTTCAGCGAATCGGGGCTGCGCCGTTCGATCTCGGCTTCCGTCAACGGCGCGCGAAAGCGGTCGAAGTCGCGCACCACGTCGTCGGCGAAGCGGTTGAGCGCCGGCAGCGGTGCTTCCGGCAACAGCGCGAAGAAGCCGTCGATCTGGCTGACGACGAGGCGCGGGATCGTAACCACCGGCGTCGCCTCGGCAAAATCGTCGAGTGCTGCACGAAGCGACGTTTCCGTCTCGTTGGAGGCCAGTCTGAAGGGCGCCTTCAGTGTCGCATGAAAGCCATAGCGGCGCGCCGAGGCGGTATGGAAGGCAACTTCTGCCGCCGACAACTCGCCCGCAGCCTCGACCGGCTTTGTGGCGGCACCGAATGGGTCGCGGCCGAGCCAGTCGGCGGCGATCCGTGCCAGCGGTTCGTCCTGTCGGGGGGTGAAATAGATCGCGTAGCGCATCGAAAGTCCTCGTCAGCCCCGCTGCCATAGGTGATTTCCATGACGAATTGACGAAGCTTTGCGGCGTTTTCGGTAACAAAACCACACAGCCGGGTCGTTAGCCGACGATTTTTCGCTTGGACCAGCGGTTGGGGCGAAGGGGAAGTGGTTAGGCCTTCATCAGCCATTCGTGCTCGGGCGCGTTGTGGAATTTCCACGTCCGCTTCGGTCCGGCCATGACGTTGAGATAATAGAGATCATAGCCGTGGCAGGCTGCGCAGGGGTGATAACCCTTGGGAACCAGCACGACGTCGCCGTCCTCGATCGCCATCGCCTCGTCGAGCGAACGAGCACCGTTCTCGTCGGCATCGGTGTAGACGCGCTGGAAAGCAAAGCCCTGCGGCGGGTTGAGACGGTGGTAATAGGTCTCCTCGAGATAGGATTCAGCCGGCAGATTGTCCTGGTCGTGCTTGTGCGGCGGATAGCTCGATGTGTGGCCGCCGGGTGTGATGACCTCAACCACCAGCAAGGAATCGGCCGGCTTGCCTTCCGGCAGGATGTTGGTGACGTAGCGCGTGTTGGTGCCTTTGCCGCGAACCTCCTGGCCGAGATCGTCGGGTCCGATGACACGGATCGGCAGACCGCCGCCCAGTCCTGGCGCCGAACAGACGGCAAGTTCGAGATCGGTATCGGCGCTCACCGACCACTCCGACCCCTGCGGCACATAGACCGACCAAGGCTTGCCTTCGAACGGCGACATGCGTTCGCCGAGCAGGCCGAGATCCTTGCCGCCGGCTTTGGCCTTGCCCTTGCCGGTGACGAACACCAAGCAGACCTCACGATCCGCGGTTTGCCCGGAAGCGCTCTCGCCGGGCCTGAGCCGATGCAGATCGAAGCCGACATAGGTCCAGCCGGCGTTTTGCGGCGTCACATGAGCGATGCGGCCGTGGCCCTTATTGGCTTTGACGAGCAGCTTCGACATGGTCATTCCTTCGGTTCGGCGTCCGCCGATGACTTGTCCTCGTCAGCCGGCTTGTAGAGATAGAAGAATTGCCAGACGGCATAGCCGGCGAAGCCGAGCGCGATCACGCCCCAGAACGGCGTGCCGGTGGCGAATTCGATCACCGACCAGACCAGGCAGACCGCGACAACGGCAACGCGCCGCCACAGCGGCCGGAAAAACGGGTGCTCGGAGTCTTTCATCGGATCAACACCTTTCCTCGCGAACTCTCAAGCATTGGGAAAGCCCTGTGTCTCCACCGTATAGCCGGCCGCCGTCATAGCCCGCATCAATTCCTTGTAGCCGACCTGCGCCATCTTGAGCGGCGGGTTCTTCTTCGGATCCTGCTCGGCCTCGACCACGAACCAGCCTTCATAGCCATGGTCGGCGAGCCTCTGGACGATGGCGCCAAAATCCAGCGAGCCATCTCCCGGCACGGTGAAGGCGCCAAGTGCCACCGCGTCGAGGAACGATTGCTTCTCGCGATCCAGTCCCGCGATCACCTCCATGCGCACATCTTTCACATGCACATGGTTGATGCGCGGGTGGTGGTTATCAATAGCGCGGAGCACATCGCCGCCGGCAAAGGCCAGGTGACCCGCGTCGAGCAGCAATGGAATGCCTTCTCCCGAATAGCGCATGAAGGCGTCTAGCTCTGGCTCGGTCTCAACTACTGCCGCCATATGATGATGGTAGGAGAGCGGCATGCCTTGCTCTGCACACCATTCGCCGAACTGCGTGAGCCGCCGGGCGTAGGGTTTCATTTCCTCGTCCGAAAGCCTGGGCTTGCTGGCGAGCGGCTTTGAGCGGTCGCCCTGGATGGAGCGGCCGACTTCACCATAGACGATGCATGGCGCGTTCACCGCCTTGAACAGGTCGATCATCGGCTGGATACGATCCTTGTTCTTCGCCATGTCTTCGTCGACCAGCGTCCCCGAGAACCAGCCGCCGCAAAGCGTCACGTCGGCCTCTTTCAGGATCGGCAGCATGATTTGCGGATCGTTGGGAAAGCGGCGGCCCATTTCCATTCCGGTAAAGCCAGCCGAGCGGGACTGGCGCAGGCACTCCTCCAGCGACACATCATCGCTGAGTTCGGCAAGATCGTCGTTCCACCATGCAATGGGGGACATGCCCAGTTTGGCTTTCAAGTCGTCACTCCAGTTTCAGACATTCGAGGCGCGTTCGCGGATGGCTAAAGAACCCGCCCGCTCAGCGCTTCCTCATATTTCTTGCGCGCCGCATTCACTTGCGGCCGTGCCGAGACTTCCGGCACTGCGACATCCCACCAGCTTCCACCGGCCTCGGTCGAAACCAGCGGGTCGGTGTCGATGACCAGCACGGTCGTTCGCGTGTTCTTCTTCGCTTGCGCTAGCGCCGTTTCCAGCCCGGCGATCGATGGCACTTTTTCGGCAATCGCACCCATGCTCGCAGCATGCGCGGCGAAGTCGATCTCGGGCAAGGTTTCGTGACGGGCGTCCTTCAGCAGATTGTTGAAGTTGGCCCCGCCGGTCGCCATCTGCAGCCGGTTGATGCAGCCATAGCCGCGGTTGTCGAGCAGCACGATGGTCATCTTGAGGCCGAGCATCACCGAGGTCGCGATCTCGGAATTGAGCATCAGGTAAGAGCCGTCGCCGATCATCACCACGACCTCTTCGTCCGGCTTGGCCATCTTGACGCCAAGCCCGCCAGCGATTTCATAGCCCATTGTCGAGAAGCCGTATTCTGCGTGATAGGAGCCGGGCGCGCCCGCCTGCCATAGCTTGTGCAATTCGCCGGGCAAGCCGCCGGCGGCATGAAGCAGTACCACGCCGGAGCCCATGGCGCGCTGTACTGCGCCGATCACTTGCGCGTCGGACGGATAGGCGGCATTGGTCGACGCCGTCACCTTGTCGGCATCCGCTTGCCAGTTCTTCTTGCCCGTGATCGCATTGTCGGTCCAGCCTGAAGGGGCTTTCCAGCCTTTCAGCGCCGCAGCGAGTTCGGCGAGCCCTTCCGCCGCATCGGCGACCAGCGGCAGCGCCTGGTGCTTTCCGGCGTCAAAAGGCTGCACGTTGAGCCCGATGATGGTCCTGCCGGTATGCTTGAACAATGCCCAGGAGCCGGTGGTGAAATCCTGCAGTCTGGTGCCGACGACAAGCACGACGTCGGCCTCTTCGGCCAGCCTGTTGGCCGCCGAAGTGCCGGTAACGCCGACCGCGCCCATGTTCAACGGATGATCGTCCGGGAGCGAGGATTTGCCGCCTTGCGTCTCACAAACTGGAACGCCGGCGCCTTGCACCAGTTTTGCCAACTCCTCGGATGCCTGCGAATAGAGTACGCCGCCGCCGGCGATGATCAGCGGCTTCTTCGCGCTCTTCAGCGCCGCGACGGCGGCCGCCAGTTCCCGGCGATCCGGACGTATCATGCGCGGGATCCAGACCCGTTCGGCAAAGAAGCTCTCCGGATAATCATAAGCCTCTGCCTGCACGTCCTGGCAAAGTGAGAGCGTCACCGGCCCGCATTCGGCGGGATCGGTAAGCACCTGCATGGCGCGGTTGAGCGCCGGCATGATCTGCTCCGGCCGCGTGATGCGGTCGAAATAGCGCGACACCGGGCGGAGGCAGTCATTGACCGTCGCCGTGCCGTCGGAGAAATCCTCGGCCTGCTGCAATACCGGATCGGGAATGCGGTTGGCGAAGACGTCGCCGGGAAGAAACAGGACGGGCAACCTGTTTACGTGCGCAAGTGCGGCCGCCGTCACCATGTTGAGCGCGCCGGGGCCGATCGAACTGGTCGCGACCATGAAGCGACGGCGGAAATTGGCCTTGGCGTAGGCGATCGCCGCATGCGCCATTGCCTGCTCGTTATGGGCACGGAAGGTCGGCAGTTCGTCGCGAACCTGGTAGAGCGCCTCGCCGACGCCGGCGACATTGCCGTGGCCGAAGATCGCCCAGACTCCGCCGAAGATCGGCACTTTCTTGCCGTGCATCTCGGTCATCTGTCGGGCAAGAAAGCGGGTCAGCGCCTGCGCCATCGTCAGGCGGATTGTCTTGGTCATGTCGGTTCCTCCGCAGTGCTTATGTCGCGCCTTCTTATGCCGCTTTGCGACCGCGCGCGGCAAGCCATGCCTCGGTCAGTTTTTCGAAACGCGATGCCATGTCGGCCACCGCCTCCTCGTCCGACATCTTGCCGGCAAGCCATTGTTCGGCCGCGTTAATGAAGATGGTGCGGCCGACAGCGAAGCCTTTGACGATAGGCGCCTTGGCGGTGGCGGCGAAGGCCGCTTCCAGCTCGTCCTGCGGCGCTTCCAGGCCAAGCAGCACAATTCCACGGCACCACGGATCGTGCTTCAGGATCACCGCTTCGATCTTTGCCCATGCGCCGGCCGAAGCCTGCGGCTCGAGCTTCCACCAGTCGGGCTTGATGCCCAGCGCATAGAGTTCCTCCAGCGCCCGCGGGATCGTCATGTCGTCGAGCTTGCCGTGCTTGCCGGCGATGATCTCGATGAGAAGTTCTCTACCCACTTTCCGCGCGGCCTCGAACAAAGCGCGCAGTTTCTGCTGCTGTTCGCTCTTCAGCGCCGCGGGATCGTCGGGATGATAGAAGCACAGGCACTTGATGCAGTGGTCGACCGGCCATTCGGTCAGTTGCGAACCTATGTCTTGCGAGAACTCGAAGCGAAGCGGCCGCGAACCCGGCAACTCGACCGGCCGGCCGAGCCAGGCGAAGGAATGGTGGGCGAATTCGAACATCGCCTCGCGTCCGTATTTTTCGTCGAGCAGCATGCCGTAGCCGGCGCGGCCAGCCGCAACCTTGGCCGCAGCCTTGACCGTCAGCACCTTGAAAGCTGGGATTCGCGACGGATCGGCGCCGGCTTTTGCCGCGACATCCTCCAGCTGGACGCGGTGGTCGCAGGCGAACGCCATCAGCGAGGGGATGTCGCGCCGGCGCGTGGTCGCCCAATGGATGTGATTGATCGCCTCGTCCTTGCGCAGCGCCAGATGCTTGCTGCCGTTTTTCAGGAAGAACTGCAATTCCTCGAAAGTCGGGTATTCCGGTGCGCAGAGCAGCCGCGACACGGCAAAGGCGCCGCAGGCATTGGCCCAGGTCGCCGCCGTCGCCAAGCCTTCCTCGCCGAGCCAGCCGCGCAGGAAGCCCGACATGAAGGCGTCGCCGGCGCCGAGCACATTGTAGACCTCGATTGGAAATCCCTTGCCGACGATACCGTCCTCGAGGTTGTCGCTGATCGGCCCGTCATAGACGATGCAGCCCATGGCGCCGCGTTTCAGCACGATGGTTGCCGCCGACAGCGAGCGGATGGTTTTCAGCGCGCTCAGGCAATCGTCTGCGCCCGACGCGATCATGATTTCCTCTTCGGTGCCGACGATGAGATCGCAATCGGGCAGCACCGTCTTCAACTGCGCCGAGACGCGGTCGGATTTCACATAGCGCTCGAAGCCTTCGGCGTGGCCGGCGAGACCCCAGAGGTTGGGGCGGTAGTCGATGTCGAACACCACCTTGCCGCCCTTGGCTTTCATGACACGGATCGCCTTGCGTTGGGCGGCGTCGCTGTTGGGCCGCGAAAAATGCGTGCCGGTGACGACGATCGCGCGTGCCGAAGCGATGAACGCCTCGTCGATATCGTCTTTCGAAAGCGCCATGTCGGCGCAATCGCTGCGATAGAAGATCATCGGCGAGACGCCTTCATCCTCGACCGACAGCAGCACCAGGGCGGTCAGCCGCTCCGGATCGGTCTTGAGGCCTTGGACCGAAACGCCCTCGCGGGTCAGCTGCTCGCGGATGAAGCGGCCCATCTGCTCATTGCCGACGCGGGTGAGCAGCGCCGAGCGCAGGCCGAGCCTGGCAGTACCGACCGCGATATTGGCCGGACAGCCGCCGACCGACTTGGCAAAGGAAGTAATGTCCTCGAGGCGCGAGCCGATCTGCTGACCATAGAGATCGACGGAAGCGCGGCCGATGGTGATGATGTCGAGCGGCGCATGTCTCGCTTCCACGGCTTCGCCCATTCGAACCTCCCATCGGCTTGTTGTATTGGGTAACACGCGCGAGCGGCAGCGTGGCGCCGGCAATATGAAATAATAATTCCAATCCATAGTCAATATGGAACGAGCATTCCCAAGGCTGAAAAGTGCTGTACAAGGCTCGCGCGTTCAGAAACTTTGAAGTCAGACGAACGTCAAGTGTCTACCACTGAAACCAGCTGATTTACCAAGGAAGCGGGCCGTCATCGTTGAAGTACCCGGCGGTCGGGCCATCGGCGTCCAAGGTCGCCAGGTGAATGACGATCTCGGCCGCCTGCTGCACCGTGCGGTGACCTTTATACCCGTTGAGATCGGTGGCAGTGTAGCCGGGCGCCGCGGCGTTGACCTTGATGCCTTGCGGCGCGAGCTCCCTGGCGAACGCCACCGTGATGGCATTCAAGGCTGTCTTGGAGCTGCCGTAGCCCATCATGTTAACGGCGTGGTTCGCAGTGGCGGGATCGAGCGCCCGGCCGATGGACCCGGTGGAGCTGCTCACCATCACGATCCGGGCAGCAGGTGCTGCCAGCAGCAGCGGCAGGAATGCCTGGGTCACGCGGATCGGCCGAAGACATTGACGTCGTAGGTGGCCTGGATGTCGGCGATCCGCTGCTGGCTCGGCGGCAGGTCGTAATTGATGGCGACGCCGGCGTTATTCACCAGCACGTCGAGGCAGGGGCTGGCCTGCCTGAATGCCTCGGCTGCCGCCTTCACACTGTCATCCCGCGTGACGTCCAGCTCGAGCCACTCCACGTCGAGGCCTTCGGCGCGCAATGCCTGCGCCGCCGCCATGCCGCGTTCGGCGCTCCTGGCGCCGAGCCAGACCTTGAAGCCCATGGTCGCCAGTCGCCGGGCGATTTCACGGCCTATACCCTTGTTGGCGCCGGTCACCAGCGCGCTTTTCGATGTTCTCATAATCGGTGTCTCCATTTTTCTTGTGGAAGACCCACAAATGGTGCGAGGCAGCGGGCGTTGCGCGCCGGAAACTCTCCAGCTCTTGCCTAATCCTCTCACGCTGTTGCGCCGCCGGTGCGAATGCGCGATGCTGGCGCAATGAGCGAAGCGCTGCAGGAGTTGATCGAGATCGCCAGCCGCCATGCGCGCGGGCGACGAACAAGAACGGCGGTTCCCCGCGTTTCGATCGGCCGCAGCGAAGTCGCCACGCCGCCATTGTCAGGGGTGTGGGGGTCGGGGATCTTATTCGTACTGCAGGGCGCGAAGACGGTTCTGATCGGCGACCGGGCTCTTCGTTACAATCCGGCCAGCTATTTCATCTATACTGTCGAGACGCCCACCATCAGCCAGATAATCGAAGCGAGCACGGCGCGTCCTTACCTGGCCATTGGCTTGACCCTTGACCTGCAGGCCGTCGCCGCGCTCCTCGTCGAGCACGCGCCGGCCCTCAGTGGCGACAGTTTCTCCACCTCTCCCGCTGATGACGATCTGCTCGACGCGTCGCGTCGAATGATGCGGCTGCTTGACCGGCCAGCGGAGATTCCCGTGCTCGCGACCATGATCGAGCGGGAGATGCTGTTTCGGCTCTTGCAAGGCCCCCAAGGCGGAAAGCTTCGTGAACTTGCGCGCGCCGATGGCCATCTGTCCCGGATTGGCCGGGCGATCGCCTGGATCCGTTGGCATCCCCATCAGCCGGTCCGGGTCGGCGATCTGGCCGAGATTGCCCGTATGAGCAGTGCTGCGTTTTATCGTCACTTCAAGGCGGCGACGGCCATGAGCCCAATCCAGTATCAAAAGCAAATCCGCTTGCTGGAAGCCCGCCATCTGCTGATTGCCCAGCCGGGCAACGTCGCACGTGTCGCCTTCGCCGTCGGCTATGAGAGTGCTTCCCAGTTCAGCCGGGAGTATGCCCGCCAGTTCGGGTCGCCGCCTGCCCGCGACGCAGCGCGGCTTTCGGCAGAAGGCGAAACGGCAATAGAGGTGATCTAAGGCTTGCGCTTCTTGCCAGTATCGCGCCGCTTCTCGCCGACCGCGACGGTCAGCGCCATAGCCAAAGCCATCGTCGCCGACAGCGAGCGGAAGCCGGCGAAATCGGCCTCGGCGACCTCGAACCAGACCCTGGCGAATTGGGCGAGTGGCGAAAAGGAGCTGTCGGTAATCGCCACGATCGGCACCCCTTGCTCCGAAATGACGCGCGCCTCCTCGATGGTGGCCGGGGCATAGGGCGAAAAGCTGATAGCGATCACGGCGTCCCTTGGAGAGGCAAAGCCGATCATCTCTGCATTGAGGCCGGCGGCCGATTCGATCAGCTGGTTGCGGATCTTGAGCTTGCCCAATGCATAGGCGATATAGGAGGCGACCGGGTAGGAGCGCCGCTTGGCCAGCACGTAAATGGTTTCGGCCTTGGCCAACACGGTGATCGCATCTTCGAAATGGTCTTCATTCAGCGTGCGCGAAATGTCGTTGAGCGAGGTACTGGCTGCGGCAACAAAACCGTCGAAAATCGCGCGGTGGCCGGCGCCTTCCTCGGCCTTGGCGCGCAATGCCGCCAGCCTTTCATCATAGGATGAATTGCGCTCGCGCAGGCGCTCGCGAAACACCAACTGCAGGCTGGTGAAACCGTCAAAACCAAGCTGCTGGGCAAAGCGGATCAGGGTCGAAGGCTGGACACCGGCGGAAGCGGCGATGCTGGCAGCGGTGCCGAAGGCGATATCGTCTGGGTTGTCGAGCGCATAGGCGGCGATCTGGGCGATACGTTTCGGCAGGCTGTGGCGCCGCTCCAGGATCGTCGCCCGCAGCGTCTCGAAATCGCGCGGCACCCGTTCGTCCATCGTCGCTCCGCCCAGGCTCATCGTCGGTTCCCTCTGTGCCCCATCATAGCGGGCCTGTGCAAGAACACCATAAAAAATGAGGCAAGCGTTCCATTTACAAACAAAATGGACTAATTCATCCACACAATTTGCGCACACGGAGGCAAGGCAGATGATCGGGGTAGGTCTTATCGGTACGGGCTTCATGGGCAAGTGCCACGCCATCGCCTGGAACGCAGTTGGCACCGTCTTTCCCGATGTGGACAAGCCAAGGATGGTCCATCTCGGCGAGGTCAACGAGGACCTTGCCAAACGGCGTGCCACCGAATTCGGCTTCGCCAAGGCCTCCGGCGATTGGCGCGCTGTCGTCGACGACCCGGAGGTCGATGTCATCTCGCTGACCACGCCGAACCAGTTCCACCCGGAAATGGCCATCGCCATCCTCGAAGCCGGCAAGCATCTGTGGTGTGAAAAACCGATGGCGCCAAGTTTTGCGGAGGCGCAAGCAATGGCTGCGGCGGCCCAAAAGTCCGGCAAGGTGGCCGCGCTTGGCTATAACTATATTCAGAACCCAGCGATCCGCCATATCGGCGCGCTGCTCGACGAGAAGATCATCGGCGAGGTCAACCATCTGCGTATCGAGATGGACGAGGACTTCATGGCCGATCCGGAGGCGCTGTTCTTCTGGAAGCACGAGGCGGCGTCCGGTTACGGCGCGCTCGACGATTTCGCCGTGCATCCGCTGTCGCTCATCGCCGTACTGTTCGGCCGCGTTGCCCGCGTCATGTGCGACATGGCCAAACCCTATGCCGACCGCCGCGTCGCCTCGGGCGGGCGCCGCGCGGTCGAGACCTACGACATCGCCAGCATCCTGATGCATCTCGAAAACGGCATCGCCGGCACGCTGCTGGTCAACCGTTCGGCCTGGGGCCGCAAAGGCCGGATCGCCATCCAGATTTTTGGCTCGAAGGGCTCGATCCTGTACGACCAGGAGCGGATGAATGAGTTCCAACTCTATCTGACGGCCGACCGGCCGACCGAGCAAGGCTATCGCACCATCCTGGTGGCGCCGCATCATAAGCCTTATGACGCCTTCCTGCCGGCGCCCGGCCACGGCCTTGGCTTTAATGACCTCAAGATTATCGAATGCCGGGAACTGTTGACGCGACTTGCCGGCAAGCCGGCGCGGATCATCGATTTCGACGAAGGCCTGGAGATCGAGCGCACGGTGCACGCGATGGCGCGCTCGTTCGCGGAACAGCGCTGGGTGGAGGTGCGGTAATAAGCCCTTCTCCCCTTGTGGGAGAAGGTGGCCGAGCGAAGCTCGGTCGGATGAGGGGTGTTGGACGGATCGCTACAGCGAAGAAATAAACGCTTAAAATCCCTCAATATTTTTGCGCCGAGTTTCTTCCAGCACCCCTCATCCGGCTCGGCGCTGCGCGCCGATCCACCTTCTCCCACAAGGGGAGAAGGGTCAGGGCCGGCATTGGCTGCCTCAGGCGGCTCCCGGACGGCCAGCGATCATGGCGCGTCGCGCCGACCGGCGCTGCTCGACGGCGTCGGCAAGGCCGTGCAGCACCGTTTCGGTGGTTTCCCAGTCGATACAGCCGTCGGTGATGCTCTGGCCATAGACGAGCGGCTTGCCGGGCACGACGTCCTGCCGGCCGGCGACAAGGTTGCTCTCGATCATGATGCCGATGATGCGCTCGTCGCCTGCCGCGATCTGGCCCGCCACGTCAGCCGCCACCAGCGGCTGGTTTTCCGGCTTCTTGTTGCTGTTGGCATGACTGACATCGATCATCAGCCGAGGTGCCACGCCGATCCGGCCGAGCTCAGCGCAGGCAGCAGCTATGCTTGTCGCGTCGTAGTTGGGCACAATGCCGCCGCGCAGGATGACGTGGCAGTCCTCGTTGCCGGTGGTCGTCGCGATGGCGCTGCGCCCACCTTTCGTCACCGCCATGAAATGGTGCGGCTGGGCGGCGGATTTCACGGCCTCGGCCGCGATCCGCAAATTGCCGTCGGTGCCGTTCTTGAAGCCGACCGGGCAGGACAGGCCTGATGCGAGTTCGCGGTGGATCTGGCTCTCGGTCGTGCGCGCGCCGATCGCGCCCCAGGCGACGACGTCGGCAATGTATTGCGGAGTTGTCATGTCGAGGAACTCGGTCGCTGAGGGAAGGCCGAGATTGTTGACCGCCGAGAGCACGTTGCGGGCCATCCGCAGACCCTTGTCGATGTTGAAGCTGCCGTCCAGGTCGGGATCGTTGATCAGGCCCTTCCACCCGACCGTCGTGCGCGGTTTCTCGAAATAAACGCGCATCACGATCTCCAGCCGGTCCGACAGGCTTTCACGCAGCGATGCCAAACGGCTGGCATAGTCTACGGCAGCGGCCGGGTCGTGGATCGAACAGGGGCCGACGACGACCACCAGACGATCGTCGGTGCCGGTCAGCACGGCGTGGATCGCGTTGCGTGACGCGGCAACGGTCCGCGTCGCCGTCAGCGTGCGCGGTATTTCCCGCATCACCTCGTCGGGTGTGCTCAGTTCTCTGATTTCCTTGACCCGAAGATCGTCTGTGGTCGTCAACATGGCTTTCTGCTCCTGATTGGGGAGACCTGCCGGCTGAAACAAAAAAGCCGCCAGGTCTGGCGGCTGTTCGGATCTTGTTGCTGCAATCTTCAGATCGAGCGCAATCCTCCCGCCGCCAGCGAGCTCATAAAGTACCAATAGGTGGCGGTCAGGTTGATCATGAGGGCTGATATAGTCGATGCGGAGGCGCTTGTCACGTGCCTGGTGAGGAGGAGGTTTACTCCAGCCCATTCGCGATTGGCTGAAGCCCCCCGAACTTCGTCATCCCAGGGCGAAGCAGGAGCGGAGCTCCGTCGCGGAGACCCTGGGATCCATGCCGTTGCCTTGGCCAAGGAGTGCTGCGGAACTAAATTCTGCATTGTAGCGACGCCTAGATGTCACGGCATGGATCCTCGGGTCTGCGCCGCGTCGCTGCGCTCCTTGCTCCGCCCGTGGATGACGAAGTGATGGGCGGCGTTCCGCTAGACTTGCCAGCGTTATTCCGGTGACGCCCCGGCGATGCTCTGATCGTAATCGACCAGCGACCCGGTCATGACGCCGGACTGCGGGCTGATCATATAGCTGATCAACCGGGCAAGCTGCGCCGGCTTCACCAATTGACCCATCGGCTGCGCGGCCTCGGCCCTTTCCAGCCAGTCGTCCGGCGCGTCGTGCCATTTCTTCTGCACGATCGCCTCGCCCTCGGTGTCCATCCAGCCGGGCAGCACCGCATTGCAGCGGATGCGATTGCCGCGATAGGCGTTGGCGACATTCTTGGTGAGTGTCGCCAGCGCTCCCTTGCTCGACGAATAGGGCGCCAGGAACGACTGGCCGCAATGCGCCGACATCGACAGCACGTTGACGATCGAGCCCGGTGCCTGGCGCGCCAGCAAATGCGCCACCACGCCCTGCATCAGGAAAAACGGGCCGCGCACATTGGTCTGGAATATCTGGTCGAACAGATCCTCGGAGGTCTCGACCAGCGAGCCGCGAGCCGAGGTGGCAGCGGCGTTGACCAGCGCGTTGACGGTACCAAAATGGCCAATCGCGGTTTCGACCGCACGCTTGCAGTCGGCCACTTTTGAGACGTCGGCGCTGATGAAGATGGCATCGACGCCTGCCCCCTCGAGGATGGCGACAGCCTTGTCGCCCTTCTCCTGCGAGCGGCCGATCAGCGCCAGCGCCCGGCAGCCCTCATCGGCCAGCGCTTCGGCGACGGCAAAGCCGATGCCTTGTGCGCCGCCGGTGACGATGGCGCGTGTTTCGGAATTGCGACCGGCTGAACCGTTCATCGCCTTGCTCCTGTGCTTGATAGTCAGATTGTTTTGTCGAGGCGGACGGTCTTGCCTTCCTTGGCCGATTTCAGCGCCGCATCCGCCAGCCTGAGCGCCACCAGCCCGTCCTTGCCGCTCGGCGTCGCCTTCTTGCCTGACGTCGCTGCCGCGATGAAGGCAGCGATCTCGTTGGCATAAGCGTCGAGATAACGGGTCATGAAGAAATCGTGCAGCGGCGGCCGCGTATAGCCTTTCTCATTGGCCAGTTCGATCGACACCGGCCGCTGGTTCTCGGCCGCAATCATGCCTTTCGAGCCATGCACCTCGATGCGCTGGTCGTAGCCATAGGTGGCGCGGCGTGAGTTGGAGATAACGCATTGCTTGCCGGAGGCAGTTTCGAGGATGACGCTGACGCTGTCGAAGTCGCCGGCCTCGCCGATCTTCTTGTCGACCAGCACCGAAGCATGCGCGCTGACCGCCACCGGCTCCTCGCCGAGCAGGAAGCGCGCCATGTCGAAATCATGAATGGTCATGTCGCGGAAGATGCCGCCCGAGCGGCCGATATAGTCGAGCGGCGGCGGGCCGGGATCGCGCGAGGTGATTGTCACCATTTCGACAGTGCCGATGGCGCCGTCGTCGATCGCCTTGCGCACGGCGGCAAAATGCGGATCGAAGCGGCGGTTGAAGCCGACCATCAGGGTGGCGCCGGCCTTGTCGACGACGGCCAGGCAACGTTCCACCCTGGCGGCGTCGAGGTCGATCGGCTTTTCGCAGAAAATCGCTTTACCCGCTTTGGCGAAGCGTTCGATCAGATCGGCATGAGTGTCGGTCGGCGTGCAGATGACGACCGCGTCGATATCGCCGGCCTTCTCGATGGCGTCGATGCTGCGCACTTCGGCGTCATAGGCAGAGGCCAGATCGGTCGCCGCCTTCTCGAAGGCGTCGGCAACCGCAACCAGCCTGGCCTGCGGATTGGAACCAACGGCGCGAGCATGGACCTTGCCGATACGGCCGGCACCGAGAAGAGCAAAGCGAAGAGGCATGAAGAATTTTCCTTTGAGGATGGTTCGGAAGGGAGGGCGTGTCAGCGCCTGTGGCTCGGCGTTGGCCGTTACGCCGCAAGTTCTGCCTGCCCGGTCTTGGCACCGGTGATGTAGGAGACGATATCGTTGCCGTCGGTGTCTTGCTTGCGCAAATTGGCGACGATGCGGCCGCGCCGGAAAACGACAATGCGGTCGACCAGGTCGAACACCTGGCGCATGTTGTGAGAGATCAGGATCAGCGGTTCGCCATTCTCCTTCAGCGTGCGGATGATGTTTTCGACCTGCATCGTCTCCTGCACGCCGAGTGCCGCCGTCGGCTCATCCATGATGATGAGCTTGGAAGCAAAGGTCGCGGTTCTGGCAATCGCCACGCACTGGCGCTGGCCGCCCGACATGTGGCGGATAGTATTGGAAAGATTGGGGATCTTGACCGCTGTCCGGACCAAGGCTGCCTCGGTCGCCTTGCGCATGAACTTGCGATCGAGGATCGAGAAGGGCCCGAGATTGAAAAGCACCCGCTCGCGGCCGAGGAACAGGTTCGACGGGACGTCGAGGTCGTCGGCGAGCGCCAGGTTCTGGAACACCGTCTCGATGCCCGCCTCGCGGGCTTCGATCGGGCCGGCAAAATTCACTTCCTTGCCGTCGAACCACATCCTGCCGCTGGTGCGCTGCTCGACGCCGGTGATCTGGCGTACGAAGGTCGATTTGCCAGCGCCGTTGTCGCCCATGATGGCGACGTGCTCGCCCTTGCGCAGCTCGAAGTTGGCACCCTCCAGCGCATGGACGCCGCCATAATACTTGGTCAGGTTTTCGGTCTTCAGGACGATGTCCGACATGATCAAGCCCTCATCGCCCGCAGGCGTTGGCGCCACTGGTCGAGTACGACTGCGCCGACGATGATCACGCCTTTGACCATCTCCTGATAATAGGCGTCGAGGCGCAGAAAGGTGAAGCCGGAGATGATGACGCCGAAGATCAGCGAGCCGATCACCGTCCCGATAATCGAACCGCGGCCGCCCGACAGCGAGACGCCGCCGATAACCGCCATGGCGATCGCGTCGAGCTCGTACATTACACCCATGCCGGCCTGGGCGGTGAGATTCTTGGAGCTCAGCACCACGGCGGCGAGCGCGGCGAGGACGCCGGCAATGACGTAGACGAGGATCTTGTGGTTGGCGATGTTGATGCCGGACATGCGCGCGGCGTCCTCATTGGAGCCGATTGCATAGCAGTGCTTGCCATATTTGGTGTAACTCAGGATCAGCTGGAACAGCACTGCGAGCGATATGAAAATGATGACCGGCATCAGCCCCTTGCCGATGGCGGCGAAACTCTCGGTCGGAAACGAGATCGGCTGCCCCTTTGACCACCATTTGGCGATGCCGCGTGCGGTGACCATCATGCCGAGCGTGGCGATGAACGGCGGGATGCGCGTGTAGGCGATCAAAGCGCCGTTGACCAGGCCGGCCAGCAGTCCGCAGCCGATCGCGACCAGCACCGGCACGATCACCGGCAGGTCGGTCCAGCCCTGGGCGATGAACATCGCCTTGGGGTTCGGGTTGCCGTTGACCGTCGCCACCTGGGCGAAGCTCATGGCGATCATTGCCGTGGCGCCGACGATCGAACCTGAGGACAGGTCGATGCCGCCGGTAATGATCACCTGCGTCACGCCGATGGCAATAATGCCGACGATCGACACCTGCAGGATGATGATCTGCAGGCGCGCTTCGTTGAAGATCGCATCGATATTGTCGCGGGTGTTGAACAGGAAGCTGTCGCCCAGGAAAACCCGGCCGATCAGCTCGAAAGCGCCGACCAGGATGACGAGCGCCAGGAAGACGTTGAATTCGGCCGGCCATGCGCGCCGCTTCGCATCATAGCTGAGCCCGCCGACGCCGTGAGATGTCTGTGCCAATCGTGCTTCCTCCGTCAGCCACGGTCTCCACTCGGCGCTGTTCAGGCCGAGAGGGAAAAAGCGGAGCGGCGCTGTCTTACTTCGGCGCGCCGCTCCGTATCGGACAGGTCCGCCTCAGTTCTTCTTCAGGAACTTGTCGATATTTGCCGGCGTGACCAGCTGGAACGGGATGTAGACCTTGTGCTCGACCTTCTCGCCCTTCGCCAGCTTGAGCGCCGCGTCAAGCGCGCCGGCACCCTGGCCGGCCGCGTCCTGGAACACCGTCGCATCGAGGTCGCCCGCCTGCATCGCGGCAAGCGCATCCTGGGTAGCGTCGACCCCGCCGACGACAACCGACTTCATGTCGATGTTGGCGGCCTTCATCGCCTGGATGGCGCCGATGGCGCTTTCGTCATTATTGGCGATGACGCCGTCGAACGGTTTGCCGGTCGACAGCCAGTTGGTCATCAGGTTCTGCGCTTCTTCGCGCTTCCAGTTCGACGTCTGCTTGTCGATGATCTTGATGAAGCTGCACTCCGGCGTGGCGATCACGTCATCAATGTCCTTGGTGCGCTGCACCGCTGCCTGGTTCGACAACTCGCCCATGATCACATAGACGTTGGCTTCAGTCTTGCCGGCCTCCTTGAACAGGCGGCAGACCTCCTTGGTCTCGAGCGTGCCGGAATCGGCTTCGTTCGAGGCGACGAAGGCCTGGTTTTCGGGCAGCGTGTCGACGTTGACCGGCTCGCGATTGACATAGACCAGTGGAATCTTGGCAGCGGCGGCTGCGTCCGACATCGCCTGAGTCGCCGAGGTGTCGACCGGGTTGACGATGATGGCGTCGACGCCTGAGGCGGCGAAGTTCTTGATCTGGTCGAGTTGCTTGGCGACGTCGTTCTGCGCATCCTCCACCTGCAGCTCGACGCCGTCCATGCCCTTGGCCTGTTCAATCATGCCGTTGCGCAGCACGGTGAGAAAATTGTCGTCGAACAACGCCATCGACACGCCGATCTTGGCAGCAAAGGCGGACGAACTCATCAGCGCCGCGAACGCGACGCCCAAAAGCAGTTTTTTCATTTTATTTCTCCTCCACATTGGTGTCCGGCTGCACCGATCTACCCGGAATCCCCGATCTCGCAGGGAATTCTCTCCCGATTGCCATTTTTGGTTCCGGAGGCATTTTGCCTGGAACAGATCTTCCGGAACGAAAGAACCAAAATTCTCAGTTGGTGAAATATTTATTCCATTTCGCTTGGGCGTCAAGCGAGATTTCGCCATGAGGAATGGATTTTCGGCATTTCGAGCGCTTTTAGACGGACGCTAACGCAAGCCAGGCCTGAAAGCGTTCTGATAGATTACATCATGTCTGCCGCCGATGACCGCGACGTCAGATGTTTTCCGGCAGATAAATGTCGAAGGGCAGAAAGGTCTGGCCCGGCGCATTCGCAGCGCCGGTCTCGATGGCATGCGCCATCAGCCCGACAAGCTCGCGGCAAAGCGCCGCCAGTGGCGTCGAGATCACCATGGTCAGGAAATTATCTGCCAGCGCCGCGCGGGAGTCGGGCGTGATCTCGTTGCAGACGACCGCCGGCATCTCAGCCGGCTTTGCCTCCCTCAGCGCCGAGATCGCGCCTTCCATGCCGCCACCGGCGACATAGCAACCGGCGAGATCAGGGTGGCGGGCCAGAAGCTCGATCATTGCATCATGCGTGATCTGGTTCGCTTCCAGATTGACCAACGTCTCGAGGAGAGTGAATTCCGGCGCCTGCTCGCGAAAGAAGGAGCGAAAACCGATCTCGCGAAGCTCATGGCCGTGGAAGCGATGGCTGCCGACGAAGAGGGCAACCTTGCCAGGTCTCTTCGCGGCCTTCGAGATCATCCAGGCAGCGGTGCGGCCGACCTTGCGATTGTCCAGGCCAACATAGCCCTCGCGAATACCGGACGCAAAGTCGGAAAGCAGGGAGAACACCGGTACGCCATTGGCTTTGAGAGCCTCGACGGCGACCGTCAGCGTCGGGTGATCAGGCCCGACCAGGGCGACGGCCCTGGATTTGGCGGCCAGCTTGCGCATCCGCTCGACGATCTCGTCCGGCGCCAGCGAAGCGGCGAAGTCGATGGTGGCCACGCCGCGAAAGCGCGGCGACTGCGATACCGCCAGTTCAAGCTCGCGGGCAAATTCACTGTAGAAGACGTCCTCCCGTCTCAACAGCAGGAACCCGAGCCGGTATTCGGGCAATTCATGGCGCATCCGCTGCTTGATCAATCCGGCTGCGTGATAGCCGATGCTGGTCGCGGCCTCATAGACGCGGCGCGCGGTTTCCTCGCGCACCGGCAAGCGGTTGTTCAGCACCCGGTCGACGGTGGCAACGCTGACCCCCGAAATGCGCGCCAGGTCGGTGATCGTCGGCCGTTTCGCCATCGCTGCCTCATTCCACTGTTTGGCCCTTTTACACCATCCTGATGGAAAATGATAGAAACTATCTTTGTGATATTGAGCCTATCAGGGCTCGGCGTTATTTTGAACGCTGACCGAATATGATCGAGGCCTCCGCTATGGTGGATATTGGACTCCGAACCGGGAATACGAGCTCCGCAGCGGCGTCCCGACGCGACTATAGCCTGATCGGCCGCGACGCGAAGCTTGCCGTCGAGAGCGGGCTGGCGGCGGCCGAGTGGTATCACACCGACGTGCCGCGCAAGCAGATGAAGGAGCTGATGCAGCGCTCCGACGGCCCGGCGATCCGCGATACCATCGTCTGGCTCGGCGCCATGATCCTCAGCGGCGCCGGCGCCGCCTGGTTCTGGGGCAGCTGGTGGTGCGTGCCGTTCTTCTTCGTCTACGGCGTCCTCTACGGTTCCTCCACCGATTCACGCTGGCACGAATGCGGCCACGGCACCGCTTTCAGGACGCGGTGGATGAACGACGTGGTCTATCAGGTCGCCTGCTTCATGATCATGCGCAACCCGGTGACCTGGCGCTGGAGCCACACGCGCCATCATACCGATACCATCATCGTCGGCCGCGATCCGGAGATCTCGGTGATGCGTCCGCCCGATCTGCTGCGCGTGGTGCTCAACTTCGTCGGCATTCTCGACGCCTGGCACGCGATGAGCGACATGCTGCGCAATGCAGCCGGCATCGTCAGCCCGGCCGAAAGAACCTTCATTCCCGAGCAGGAGCAGCCGAAGGCAACTCGCATTGCCCGCATCTGGACGACAATCTATGCCGCGACCATTGCGCTGGCGCTCTATACCGGCTCGTTCCTGCCGCTGATGCTGGTCGGTCTGCCCAGGCTTTACGGTGCCTGGCACCATGTCATGGTCGGCCTGCTGCAGCATGGCGGCCTGGCTGAAAACGTCACCGATCACCGGCTCAACAGCCGCACCGTCTACATGAACCCGATAAGCCGCTTCATCTACTGGAACATGAACTACCATGTCGAGCATCACATGTTTCCCATGGTGCCCTATCACGCGCTGGCCAGGCTGCACGAACTGATCAAGCACGATCTGCCGGCGCCGACACCGTCCATCCTGGCCGGCTACCGCGAGATGATACCGGCTTTCCTGCGCCAGCTGCGCAATGAGGATTATTTCATCAAGCGCGAACTGCCGCCGACGGCGAGGCCCTATCGCGAGGGCTTCCACAACGACAACGCTACCGCTGCGGTGGCTGCCGAATGACAAGCCCATGCCGAGGGTGCCAAGTATTGGGGGAGCCGTAGATGAGCGACTGGGTCGAGGCCTGTGACGCCGAGGACATCGACGAAGAGGACGTGATGCGCTTCGACCATGGCGGCCGCACCTTTGCCATCTATCGCAGCCCCGACGACGAGTATTTCGCCACCGACGGGCTTTGCACGCATGAGAAGGTGCATATGGCCGACGGGCTGGTCATGGACGACATCATCGAGTGCCCGAAGCACAATGGCCGCTTCAACTACAAGACAGGGGCTGCCAGGGGCGCGCCGGTCTGCGTCGATCTAAGAACTTATCCGGTCAAAGTCGACGCCGGCAAAGTCCTTGTCCGGATTGGTTGATGATGACGAAGGGAATGGCCATCATTGGCGCCGGCGAATGCGGCGGGCGCGCCGCCCTTGCGCTGCGCGAGCTCGGCTATGATGGCCCGGTGACGCTGGTCGGCGACGAGCCGCATCTTCCCTATGAGCGCCCGCCGCTGTCGAAAGACGCGATGGTTGCCGACGCGCCCCTAATCAAGGCGATCGCCAGCGACGCGATCTTGGCCGAGCGCTCTATCCGGCATATCCATTCGGTTTTGGCTGTGGCGATCGACCGCACGGCGCATGTCGTGCGCCTGTCCGACGGTTCCGCCCTGGCCTACGACAAGCTCCTGCTGGCAACCGGTTCGGTGCCGCGCAAGCTGCCGATGCCGGGCCTTGGCGGGCGCTGCGTCTACCTCCGGACCTTCAACGACGCGCTGGCCATTCGCGCCCATCTCAGCGCCGGCAATCGCATCGCCATCATTGGCGGCGGCTTCATCGGGCTTGAGCTTGCCGCGGCGGCGCGCAGGCTGGGTGCGGCGGTCACCATCATTGAGGCGCAGCCGCGCATCTTGATGCGCGGCGTGCCAGCCGAGATCGCTGGGGTTATCCATCAGGCGCATGAAGCGGAAGGCGTGAAAATCCTGTGCGGCGAGGGCATCGCCGCCATTGCCGATGATGGCGCCGAAGTGCGCATCGCGCTCGCCGGTGGACGCGACATTGTCGCCGATCTTGCCGTGATCGGCATCGGCGCCATGCCGGTGACCGGACTTGCCGCGGAGGCGGGGCTGACCGTCGACAATGGCATCGCCGTCGACGCCGAGCTTCGCACCAGCGACCCGGATGTCTTTGCCGCCGGCGATTGCTGTTCGTTTCCGCTCGCCATCTATGGCGGCCGGCGCGTGCGGCTCGAAGCCTGGCGCAACGCACAGGAGCAGGGCGCGCTCGCCGCAAGGAATATGCTTGGCGCCGGCGAGGCCCATGCGGCGGTGCCGTGGTTCTGGTCGGATCAGTACGGCCTGACCTTGCAGATCGCCGGCCTGTCGGACGAAGGCCGCAGCATCGTGCGCCGCGACCTCGGCGACGGCGCCTTCATCCTGTTCCACCTCGCCGAAGACGGCAGGCTGGTTGCGGCAAGCGGCATCGGCGCCGGCAACGCGGTCGCCCGCGACATAAGGCTGGCCGAGATGCTGATTGCAAAGCAGGCAAGGCCGGCGCCGGAAGCGCTAGGCTCGCAGTCCGTCAAGTTAAAGTCGTTGCTGGCGGCTTGATCCGCCGCGTGGATAATTGGCCGAACGCGTTCGGCTAAAACAGCGCTTTCAGCTCCGGCAGCTTGTCGTTGACCAGCCAGCCATAGTAATTTTCCTCGGGCAGTTTTTCCGGCTCGCCCGCAGCGCGGCGTTTGTCGTTCTCGGCCTTCAGCGCATAGGCGCGCTGTTCGGGGTTGCCGACATTGTAGAGCGTCGACGTGATGCCGGGATTGCCTGAGATGTCGAAGCCGGCAATGCTTTTATAGGCGTCGATCGACTTCCTTATCGTCGCCGCGACATAAGGCAGTGTCAGGTCAGGGTCCATGATCGTCTTGTAGACCGCATTGGGGTCGCCGACGTCGAGTTCCGGCAGGCCGGAAACCTTGTGCACGAGGTCGCTCATCTGCAGTGCGGTCAGCGGATTGAGCTGGCCAATGCCAAAAGTCTGGCCGGCATAATAAGGCTGGAAGAAAGTGGCGCCGAAGCGGTCGTTGGGAAAGCTCTCGCCGTTGACGGTTTTGCCGCGGAACGACCGGTTCCACACCTGTTCGCGGCACTCCCACAGATCGTAGCTGTCGGACTTCCCTGCGCATTTCGCAAATTGCGGCCGTTGCACGAAATAGGTGATGTCCTCGCCATCATAGGCAAAGGAGAGCTTGCTCGACAGATACGAGATCGCCTTGACGTAATAGGTCTGCAGCCGGTCATAGGCATCGACATTATAGGTATGCTCGCCGACGATGGCTCCAACGATATGCATTGGGTCGATGTCATAGGCCGCGGCTGCCTGCTTGATCTTGCCGCGCAGCTCGGCATCGTTCTGGAGCAGCGCAAAGACTTTGCGGTATTTCGCCTGGAAGGTGGTGTTGGTCGCCTGGGTGCGCCGGCTCGAAGCGCCCGGTATGTCGGGCTGCTCGGTGTTGCGGTTGCCCGGCGGCACCATCGTTGCCGCTTGCGCGGCGAACATGGCTGCCGCCAGCGTCAGCCCCAAAATGACGAGGATCAGTTTTTTTTTCATGCGCCGCCGCCCAAATAGTCGCCGGCAAACTAGGTAATGCTCCACCGGGAGTCGAGAGACGCCTGCACCCGACGGGACGAAAGCTTGCCGGATGCTTCCATTTGGCCACACATCGGGAATGCTGGGCCAAATTGGGGAGGCCGGGAGCAATTCCCCGACCCTCTTCGAGAATGAAGCGTCTCCTACAGGATGAAACGCGACAAGTCCGTGTTTCTGGAGAGGTCGCCGACATGCTTTTCGACATAGGCGGCATCGATGGTCACCGAGGTGCCGTTGCGGTCCGGCGCGTCATAGGAGATATCGTCCAGCACCCGTTCCATCACCGTCTGCAGCCGCCTGGCGCCAATATTCTCGACGCTGGCGTTGAGGTCCACGGCGATGCCGGCCAACGAATCGATGGCGTCGTCGGTGAAGACCAGATCGACGCCTTCGGTCTTCATCAGCGCGATATACTGCTTGATCAGGCTGGCTTCGGTCTCGGTGAGGATGCGGACGAAATCGCCCTTCTCCAGCGCCCGCAGCTCGACGCGGATCGGCAGGCGGCCCTGCAATTCCGGCAGCAGATCGGAGGGCTTGGCGACGTGGAACGCACCCGAGGCGATGAACAGGATGTGGTCGGTCTTCACCGGTCCGTATTTGGTCGCAACCGTGGTGCCTTCGACCAGTGGCAACAGGTCGCGCTGGACGCCCTCGCGCGAAACACCGGCACCGATGCCGCCTTCACGCGAGGCGATCTTGTCGATCTCGTCAAGGAAGACAATGCCGTCATTCTCGGTCGATTCGAGCGCCCTGCGCACCACTTCGTCCTGATCGAGCAGCTTGTCGGACTCGTCGCTGATCAACAGCCCGTAGGACTCCTTGACGGTCGTCTTGCGCAACTTGGTCTTCTTGCCGCCCATCGCTTTCGACAGCATATCGTTGATGTTGAGCACGCCGATATTGGCGCCCGGCATGCCGGGGATCTCGAAGCCGGGCATGCCGCCATTGCCGGTATCGGCCACTTCGATCTCAATCTCCTTGTCGTCGAGCTCGCCGTCGCGCAGCTTCTTGCGGAAACTGTCACGGGTGGCCGGGCTCGCCGTCTTGCCGACGAGCGCTTCGAGCACCCGTTCCTCGGCGTTGATGTGGGCACGCGCCTTGACGTCCTCGCGCATCTTCTCGCGAACCAGCCCGATGGCGATCTCGACCAGGTCGCGGATGATCTGCTCGACATCGCGGCCGACATAACCGACCTCGGTGAACTTGGTGGCTTCGACCTTAACGAAAGGCGCACCGGCAAGGCGTGCCAGGCGGCGCGAAATCTCGGTCTTGCCGACGCCGGTCGGGCCGATCATCAGGATATTCTTCGGCATCACCTCTTCGCGCATCTGGCCCTCGAGCTGCTGGCGGCGCCAGCGGTTGCGCAAGGCAATCGCCACGGCACGCTTGGCGTCTTTCTGGCCGATGATGAAGCGGTCGAGTTCCGAAACGATTTCGCGAGGAGAGAAGGTGCTCATGTCACTAAATTCCACTTTGCCACTGCCGAATGGACTCGAACGGATGCAGCAGCATGATCACGTTGAGTGTCAGATTGTCCCGGATGAGATAGCCGACACCGAATTCGAAGATGAGGGCGAGGGTTACGACCACCCATATAGGAAGCCTTCGCGCCATGACAAACCCCAGCACCATGGCCAGCGTGTCCGACACCGAATTGATGATGCTGTCGCCATAATAGTCGAGCGAGATCGTGCCGGCGCGATAGCGATCGATGATGAAAGGGCTGTTCTCGAGCAGCTCCCAGCCGCCCTCTATAACCACCGCAAAGGCCAGCCTGAGCCCGATCGGCGAGCGCGGGAAAAGGAACCACGCCAGCGCATAGAACAGGAAACCGTGAATGATGTGGGAGAAGCTGTACCAGTCGGAAATATGCTGGGAATTCTCCGAGCTCTGCACGATGCCGTGCCACAGCTTGACATAGCCGCAGGTACAGATCGGCGTCCGCCCCATGCCGTAGAGGACCCCGGCCTGGAAGATGACCAGGCCGAGAACCAGCAGAAGCCCCATTCGCCAGCTGTCGTAGTAGGCCGAGACGGTTTTGTCGCTGGATACGCTCATGCTGCTATTGCCCCTCTTCTGCGTCACCCTGTCCGGCATCACCCTCTGGGGCATCAATCGCCATCAGCACGGCATCGCCATATTCCGACTTCCTGCGATCGATAGCCGTGAAACCGGCCTTTTCATAGGCACGGATAGCCCGTGCATTGGCGGGGTCCGGGTCGATGATGACGCGCGGCGTACCTTCCTCGAAAAGCTGCTCGACGAACTGCCGGACGATCGCGGAGCCGTGGCCGACCCCGACAAGCTCCGGCACGCCGATCGACAGATCGATGCCGAGCGTGCCGAACGGCTGGTCGCTATAGGGATGGCCGTCCTCCAGATGCGGATCGTAGCTCTGCAAATAGCCGATGGGCTTTCCGTCGAGCTCGATAATCAGCGGCTCGACCGAAATGCTGTCGATGTGCTCGCGGATCTCCGCGATCTCGGTCTCTGGGTCGTTCCACCATTCGGCGACATGCGGCTCGGCAAGCCAGCCGGCGATCATCGGCAGGTCCCTCTGGGTCACCGGCCGAAAACCATAGCGGAGGCTCCGCTCAGGCGGCATCGAGGGTTTCGACGACGAAGTTGTTGTTGGTGTAGACGCAAATGTCTGACGCGATCTGCATCGCCTTGCGGGCGATCTCCTCTGCGCCCTTGTCGCTGTCCACCAGCGCGCGTGCCGCTGCCAGCGCGTAATTGCCGCCCGAGCCGATGGCCATGACGCCAAATTCGGGCTCCAGCACGTCGCCGGTGCCGGTCAGCGCCAGCGACACCGACTTGTCGGCCACCAGCATCATCGCTTCCAGCCGCCGCAAATAGCGGTCGGTGCGCCAGTCCTTGGCGAGCTCGACGCAGGCACGTGTCAGCTGGTCGGGATATTGTTCGAGCTTGGCTTCGAGTCGCTCAAGCAGCGTGAAAGCATCGGCGGTGGCGCCGGCGAAACCGGCGATGACGTTGCCGCTTTTGCCGATGCGGCGCACCTTCTTGGCGTTGCCCTTCATGATGGTCTGGCCGAGGCTGACCTGGCCGTCGCCGGCGATCACCACCTTGCCGCCCTTGCGCACGGTCAGGATGGTCGTGGCATGCATGGTCAGTTCATTCGACATTTTCTGCTCCGATAAGCACCGATCCCATCGAGGCGATCGGCGCGTTACGAGTGATTTGATCGGCCATATGTATGCATAGGCCGGACGATTGCAAACCGGCCATCCGCCGGGCCGGACTGTGCTCCGCAGCGGTAACTGGCAATCGCCGGATCATGCTGCTAGAAGGCTTTCGTTTTCAGGCATGTGAACGCCTGAATCGTGCAAAATCTGAGACAAGGATGAGGTCATGGCGCCCCGTTCCGCCGAGATAAGCCGCAAGACCAGGGAAACCGACATCGCCGTGTCGGTTCAGGTCGACGGCTCGGGCAAATCCGACGTTTCGACGGGCGTCGGCTTCTTCGACCATATGCTGGACCAGTTGTCGCGCCATTCGCTGATCGACATGACCGTGAAGGCCAAGGGCGACCTGCACATAGACGACCACCACACGGTCGAGGATACGGGCATTGCGCTCGGCCAGGCGCTGGCCAAGGCATTGGGCGAGCGGCGCGGCATCATGCGCTACGCCTCGATCGATCTCGCCATGGACGAGACACTGACGCGGGCGGCAATCGATGTCTCCGGCCGGCCTTTTCTGGTCTGGAATGTTTCATTCTCGTCGCCGAAGATCGGTACGTTCGACACCGAGCTGGTGCGCGAATTCTTCCACGCGCTGGCGCAGAATGCCGGCATCACGCTTCATGTCACCAATCATTACGGCGCCAACAACCACCACGTCGCCGAGACCTGCTTCAAGGCCGTGGCGCGTGCGCTGCGTTCGGCGCTTGAGCGCGACCCGCGCCAGCCGGACGCGGTTCCCTCCACCAAGGGATCCCTGAAAGGATAGCGTCATGGCCATCTATGTCGTGATGGAGCCGCCAGGCCGCAGCGAAAGCGTGGACACTACTTTTATCCGTGACGGCTTTGCCTGGCTCGGCTTCTTGGTGCCGCCGCTGTGGCTGGCCTGGCACCGGCTCTGGGTCGAGGCGGCATTGGCGTTTGTCGCCATGGGCCTGCTCTCGATGCTGGGCGAAAGGCTGGACCTGGAAACAGCCGGCTCGCTTTTATCCCTACTTGTCATGCTCTTTGTCGGACTGGAAGGGCAGGCCTTGCGGATCGCAGCCCTGCGCCGTCGCGGCTGGCATGAATGGGGCGTGGTCGAGGCCGACAGGCTCGACGACGCAGACGTCCGCTATGCATTGGAAGCCAATGCTCAATCGGCTGAACAACCGACGGTGCAACGCATCGTCCCAGACGCAGCACATGCCCGGTCGGCGCAGATGGGCCTGGCGCTGGGGCTGAACCATATTCCGGGAAAGCCCTGAGATGAGGGTGGCGATCATCGATTACGGGTCGGGCAATCTGCGCTCGGCCACCAAGGCCTTCGAGCGTGCCGCGCATGAAGCCGGCATTGCCGCCGCGATCGAACTCACCGCAGATGCCGAGCGGGTCAGGACCGCCGACCGCATCGTCCTGCCCGGCGTCGGTGCCTATGCCGATTGCGCCGCTGGACTGCGTGCCGTCGCCGGCATGTGGGAAGCGGTCGAGGAGGTGGCGATCGCCAAGGCTCGGCCGTTCCTCGGCATCTGCGTCGGCATGCAGCTGATGTCGGAGCGAGGCCTGGAAAAGACCGTCACAAAGGGCTTTGGCTGGGTCGCCGGCGACGTCAAGGAGATCACGCCGGCCGATCCGACACTGAAGATCCCGCAGATCGGCTGGAATACGATTGACCTGAAGCGCAAGCATCCGCTGTTTTCCGGCATTGCGACGGGTGGCAAGGGACTGCACGCCTATTTCGTCCACTCCTACCATCTTGATGCACGGAAGGAGGATGAGGTGCTGGCGGTTGCCGACTATGGCGGCCCGGTAACGGCCGCTGTCGCCCGCGACAACCTAGCCGGAACGCAATTCCACCCCGAGAAGAGCCAGGCGCTGGGCCTGGCGCTGATCACCAATTTCCTAGGCTGGAGGCCCTGAACCATGAGCAAGAAGGGCTATTGGATGGCAATGGTCGATGTCCACGATCCCGAGATCTACAAGCAGTACATTGAGGCCAATGCCGCGGCTTTCGCGAAATACGGCGCGAAGTTCCCGGTGCGCGCCGGGCGGTACACCAGCCCGGAAGGACCGGCAGGCAATCGCCACGTGCTGGTGGAATTCGAATCCTATGAAAAGGCGCTGGAATGCTACGGCTCGCCTGAATACCAGGAGGCCTTGAAGTACAGGCTCGCCGGCTCGACCGGCCACTTTGTCATCGTCGAAGGCGCCTGAAGGTGTTTCTGTTTCCGGCGATAGACCTCAAGGACGGCAAATGCGTGCGCCTCAGGCATGGCGACATGGCGACCGCCACCATCTACAATGACGATCCCGCCGCTCAGGCGCGCGCCTTCGAAGAGCAGGGCTTCGAATGGTTGCACGTCGTCGACCTCAACGGCGCCTTCAAGGGCCAGAGCGTCAACAGCGCCGCGGTCGGCGCCATCCTGAAGGCGACGAGCAATCCGGTGCAGCTCGGCGGCGGCATCCGCACCCTGGCGCAGATCGAGGACTGGCTCGACCGTGGGCTGGCCCGCGTCATTCTTGGCACCGTGGCGGTGCGCGATCCGGATCTGGTCAGGCAGGCCTGCAAGGCATTCCCGGGCAAGATCGCGGTCGGCATCGACGCCAAGGGCGGCAAGGTCGCGGTCGAAGGCTGGGCTGAAGCCTCGAGCCTCGGCGTCATTGAACTGGCGAGGAAATTCGAGGGTGCCGGCGTCGCCGCCATCATCTACACCGATATCGACCGCGACGGTGTGCTGACCGGTATCAACTGGGACGCCACCATCGATCTCGCCGACGCGGTGTCGATCCCGGTTATCGCCTCGGGCGGGCTCGCCTCGATCGCCGACATCGTGCGCATGACCATGCCCGATGCCCGCAAGCTCGAAGGCGCGATCTCCGGACGCGCCCTCTACGACGGCCGCATCGACCCGGCCGAGGCATTGGCGATCCTGCGTGGCAAACCGATGGCAGGGGTGTGAAACGTGAAGGTCTCGATTATCGTTGCTCCCTACGACAGCGGGCACTATCACGAAGGGTGCGGCCAGGGGCCGGACGCCATCATCGGCGGTGGGCTGGTCGAAGCCCTGACCGTGGCTGGCCATGACGTCGCCGTCGAAGATATCGGCAAGGTCGGAGACGAGCAGGGGCGCGAAATTGCAACCGGCTTCGCCGTCTGCAACGCCGTCGCGACCAAGGTTAACCTCGCCCGCGATGGAGGACGCTTCCCCATTGTCCTTGCTGGAAATTGCCTGACCGCCGCCGGTGCGGTCGGCGGTGAAGTTGCGGATTCGATCATCTGGATCGACCAGCATGGCGATCTCAACACGCCGGAGACGTCCTCCTACGGCTTTCTCGACGGCATGGCGCTGGCGGCGACGCTCGGGCTCTGCTGGCATCCGATGGCGGCAGCAATTCCGGGGTTCCGGCCGATAGACCCGGCGCGCTGCATGCTGGTCGATGCCCGCGACCTCGATCCCGACGAAAAGCGACTGCTGGAAACTTTGCCGATCGTGCGCACCGAATGTGCCGGTGCACTCGATATGATCGGAAAGCTCACGGCGACAGGGACTGTGCGGGCGCATCTGCATCTCGACCTGGATGTCCTCGATCCGGATGTGTTGCAGGTGAACCGCTACGCGCACCCGGGCGGCCCGAGTCCGGAACAGCTACGGCAGCTTGCCTGCGGACTGGCCAGGTCAATCCCAATCGTCGGCGTGACGCTCTCGGCCTACGACCCGGCCTTTGATTCCCAGTCCGAAGTTCCGCCCGTCGTCGGCCAGCTGCTTGTCGAGATTCTTGCGGCGATCGAGAGGATCTGATGCTGAAAGCCCGCGTCATCCCCTGTCTCGACGTCAAGAACGGCCGTGTCGTCAAGGGCGTTAATTTCGTCGACCTGGTCGATGCCGGCGATCCCGTCGAAGCGGCAAAAGCCTATGACGCGGCCGGCGCCGACGAGCTCTGCTTTCTCGACATCACCGCCTCGTCGGAAAACCGCGAGACCATTTTCGATGTCATCGCCCGCACCGCCGAACAATGTTTCATGCCGCTGACCGTTGGCGGTGGCGTCCGTCAGGTCGCCGACATCAGGAAGCTGCTACTGGCCGGCGCCGACAAGGTGTCGATCAACACGGCGGCGGTGAAGACCCCAAATTTTGTCGCCGAGGCTGCCGACAAATTCGGCAACCAGTGCATCGTCGTCGCCATCGATGCCAAGAAAGTGTCCGCTGCGAGCGAGGCTGATCGCTGGGAGATATTCACCCATGGCGGCCGCGAGAAGACCGGCATCGACGCCGTCGAGTTCGCTCGGCGAGTGGTCGATCTCGGCGCCGGCGAGATCCTGCTAACATCGATGGACCGCGACGGCACCAAGGCCGGCTACGACATAGCCCTTACCCGCGCGGTCGCCGATGCCGTACGCGTGCCGGTCATCGCTTCCGGTGGCGTCGGCACGCTCGACCACCTTGTCGAAGGCATTCGCGACGGCCATGCCGGCGCGGTGCTGGCGGCGTCGATCTTCCATTTCGGCACCTACAGCATCGCCGAAGCCAAGCTGCACATGGCTCAGGCCGGACTGCCGATGCGGCTGGACTCGCCGGGTAATCGGTCCTAGAGCCTTTCCGGCTAAGAAGAGGCTGTAAACGCCGTCATGACCGAGTTCTCGCTCTCCGATCTGGAGAAGATTATTGGCGAACGCGCACGTTCCGGCGATCCGGATTCGTGGACGGCCAAGCTCTTTCAGCGTGGCATGAGCAAGGCAGCGCAGAAACTCGGCGAAGAGGCAGTCGAAACGGTGATCGCAGCCGTCAGCGCCGATAGGGCCGCGCTTGTTTCGGAAAGCGCCGATCTCATCTATCATTGGCTTGTCGTTCTCGGCATAGCGGACATTCCGCTGAGCGATGTGCTCAACGAGCTTGAACGCCGCACCGGTCGTTCGGGCATCGCCGAAAAGGCGTCTCGGCTGGACCGGGGCTGATCGCTGCGGAGGAACTCGATGGACCAGCTCGCTCCTACCGAGAAGTATTCACCCTATCGTTTCTTCTCGGCCGAGCAATGGTCGCGGTTCCGCGCCGATACGCCGATGACGCTCACCGAGGACGAGGTCCGTCGTCTGCGGTCGCTGAACGATCCGGTCGATCTCCACGAGGTCGAGCGCATCTATCTTTCGATGTCACGGCTGTTGTCGGCTCATGTCGAAGCCAGTCAACTCCTGTTCAGGCAACGCCAGGCCTTCTTCAACGCGCTGGACGCGGCCAAGACACCGTTCATCATCGGCATTGCCGGTTCCGTCGCGGTCGGCAAATCGACCACGGCGCGCGTGCTAAAGGAGCTGCTGGCGCGCTGGCCGTCGAGTCCCAAGGTCGACCTAGTCACCACCGATGGTTTCCTGCTGCCGAACGAAGTCCTGCGCCGCAACAATCTGATGGAGCGCAAGGGCTTTCCGGACAGCTACGACGTCGGCGCGCTGCTGCGCTTCCTGTCCGGCATCAAATCGGCGCAGCGCAACGTCCGCGCGCCGGTCTATTCGCACCTGACCTATGACGTCATTCCGGGCGAGTTCCAGACCATCGACCGGCCCGACATCCTGATCTTCGAAGGCATTAATGTCCTGCAGCCGGGCAAGCTGCCGAAGGACGGCAAGATCGTGCCTTTCCTGTCGGATTTCTTTGACTTCGCCATCTATATCGATGCCGAGGAGGCGCTGATCCATCACTGGTATATCGCCCGCTTCATGCGGTTGCGCGAAACCGCCTTCCGCGACCCGGCCTCCTTCTTTCACCGCTATTCGCAACTTTCCGAAGATGCGGCCCGCGCCATCGCCGAGGGCCTGTGGACCAACATCAACCTGAAGAATCTGCGCGAGAATATATTGCCGACCCGCGCCCGAGCCGATCTCATCCTGCGCAAGGGCGCCAACCATCTGGTCGAGGAAGTGGCGCTCAGGAAACTGTGAAATCCCGGGACATTCCTTAAAGTCATCTTAACCCAGTCTTTCTATTGTCGGGCCTGATCTGCGGGCTCGGCAAACAAATGAATGCGCCATTCCTAAACATCGATCGGCCGGCATCTGACCGCATCGCACGTCCGGGCAGCGGCGGCGCAACGATTGCCTTGATCGTGCCTGTCCACAATGAGGAAGGCGCAATTGCTCCATTCCTGAAGGCGGTATGCGAAAGCACCGCGCTGCTGAAGGACAAAGGCGTTGCCCTCGAGTTCATCTTCGTCAACGACGGCAGCAGCGATACGACGCTCGAAAAGCTGATCGAAGCCCAACAAACCGATCCACGCATCCACGTAATCGACCTTTCACGCAATTTCGGCAAGGAAGCCGCGATGACCGCGGGGCTCGACAGCTGCGATGCCGATGCAGCGATCCCGATGGATGTCGATATGCAGGATCCGCCGCATGTCATTCCGCTGCTTGTGGAAAAGTGGCGCGAGGGTTTTGAGGTTGTTCTGGCCAAGCGAGCCAATCGGTCGAGCGACAGCTTTCTCAAGCAGCGCTCCGCCTCGATGTTCTACCGCGTTCACAACTGGATCGCGCAGCAGAAGATCCCGCACGATGTCGGCGACTTCCGTTTGATCGACCGCCAGGTCATCCAGGCGCTGCGGTCTTTGCCCGAACGCCGTCGTTTCATGAAGGGCCTGTTCGCCTGGGTCGGGTTCCGTACCGCAAGCGTCGAATATGTCCGCGATCAGCGCATCGCCGGCCAGTCGAAATTCTCCGGCTGGAAGCTGTGGAACTTCGCGCTCGAAGGCATCACCAGCTTCTCCACCGCTCCGCTTGAAATCTGGACCTATGTCGGCGCGACGATTTCCGCGCTGTCGTTCCTCTACGGCCTGCTGATCGTCGCCAAGACAATGATCTTTGGCGTTGATGTGCCCGGCTACGCCTCCCTGCTGGTCAGTGTTCTTTTCCTTGGCGGCATCCAGTTACTCGGCATCGGCATCATCGGACAATACCTCGGCAGGGTCTACGCCGAGATCAAGCAGCGTCCGATCTATATCGTGCGCCGCAAATATGAGGGAGTGAGCTGATGGAGATCGACGCTTACCGACAGATGGCCGCCACCGAAGACGAGCATTGGTGGTTCTGCGGGCGTCGCGCCATCGCCGAGGCGGTCATTCGCAGCATCGGCCTGCCTGAAAACGCGCGCATCGTAGAGATCGGCGCCGGCACCGGCGGCAACATCCGGATGCTGGAGCAGTTCGGCGCAGTGACGGCAGTCGAGATGAGCGATCTCGCGCGCAGGATTGCCTGGGAAAAGACCGGCCGCGACTTCCTCGCCGGCCATCTGCCGGACAACATTCCTGTCGCGCCGCAAAGCTGCGACCTCGTCTGCCTGTTCGACGTGCTGGAGCATGTCGCCGAAGACGAGGCGTCGCTTGCCGCGATCCGCCAAGTGCTGAAACCGGGCGGCAGTGTCGTCCTCACTGTGCCCGCACACCAATGGCTGTGGAGCACGCATGATGTGGGGCTGCATCATATGCGGCGCTATTCACGCAATCTGCTGCGTGAACGAATCGAAAGGGCCGGTTTCGCGATCGACCGGCTGAGCTACACAAATGCCGCGCTCTTCCCGGTAGCGGCGCTGGCACGACTGGTGGACAGGTTGCGCAAGTCGGCCTTGCCAGCCGGCCATGCCACGCCGCCAAAACCACTGAATGCAGCGATGAAGGCAGTGTTTTCGGCGGAAGGCCGCATCATACCAAATGCAAGCTTGCCCTTCGGGGTTTCGCTGCTGGCGGTATTCCGCAAGAACAGCGCCGTCGAAACCGCTCGCCCCGACGAGAAATTGGCAGCTTGACCGCGTCATGGGCACCGGCTCGTATCGTCGACTATCGCGCTTTGCGCTGATTGGCATCGCGTCGACGCTGATCTACGCCGTTTGCGCTTTTCTGCTGTCGCGTGGACAGGCAACGGCAGCCCTGCCGGCGGCGCTCACATCGTTTGCGGCCTACGCCGTCGCCGCGTTGTTCTCCTACACCGGGCATAAATATTTCACGTTCACCTCGGGCGGCAGCCACGCTATGGAATTGCCCCGCTTCCTCCTGCTCACCGCTTCCGGGCTCGCCGTCGCGATCGCCCTGCCGGGGCTTTTGACCCAGATGCTCGGCGTCCCTGCCGCAATCCCGATCCTGCTCACCTGCATTGCCGTGCCGGTCATCAACTATGTCGTCCTCGGGCGCTGGGTGTTTCGTGGTCTCTAGCGCGCGATCCCTCAGTGAACTGCTGCCCGGCGCCAACCGCTTCTCGCCCTTTGTGGGCGTAGCGGGTGCTCCGTTGCTGCTGGCCAGTCTGATCGTCACATACGCCGTCTGGCTATCGACTGTTGCAATTCCGACCAATGTTGACGTGTCATGGCTTCTGGTCGTCTGCGACCGCCTGCTTGGCGGAGAGCGGCTCAACACCGACATCGTGGAGACCAACCCCCCTTTCTCGATCTGGCTCTACATGCCGTTCATGCTCCTGGAAAAGCTCACTGGCATGCGTGCGGAATTCTGGCTGACGCTTGGCATCGTTTGCCTGAGCCTGGCCAGTCTTTTCGTTTCCGTCCGCATTCTCGCGCGCGATGAACCGGTATACCGGCAGCCCCATGCGCTGTGGGCGGCAGCCGCGGCCCTGTTTTTGATCCTGTGTTTCATGCCGGATCAATTCGGCCAACGCGAGCACTTCGCATTGATTGCCATTCTGCCTTGGGTGGCGTTGCAATGCACACGTCAGCGGAACCTGGATTTCAGCGCGGGCTCGCGCCTGGAGCACATGGTCGCGGGCCTCTGCGCGGCGGTCGTGGTCATGGTCAAGCCGCCCTATTTTGTGCTGGCCTTCATGTTGCCGTCGCTCTGTCTTGCGCTTGAAAGGCGGTCGCTGAGACCGCTCTTCGTCGCAGAGAACCTGATGGGCGCTGCGATCGTGGCCGCCTATATAGCGTCCATCGCGCTCTTCGACCGCGCTTACGTCAGCGACGTCCTGCCCTTGGTCAGGGAGGTCTATCTTCCGTTGAGGGCCTCTGCCGCCGATATGCTGGCAAACTGGCCGAAAGTGGTGCTGCTTCTGGCCGCCGCCACCGTGCTTGCGGCCGGCGGCCTGAGAAAGACGAACTGGGACGTCAGGATTCCGCTCCTGACCGCCCTGGGGTTCATTCCGGCCTTCATTGTCATGGGCAAGGGTTGGCCCAATCACGCGCTGCCGATGGTCGTTGTTGCGACACTTGCATTTGGCATCCAGCTTGTGCGGTTCGGCACATTCGGCAGTGCAGGCTTCGTTCGCAAGGCCGCCCTGATCTTCGGCTGCGTGCTGGTGCTGCAAATAGCGGTCAGGGCACAGTACGCGGCGCTGACGACGGATAACGGCCCGATCGCCCGGTCTGTCGCCGCGATCCGCGCAACGGTCGAAACCCCGGCCATCATGTCGATTGCCGACCAGATGCAGGTTGCCCATCCCCTCGCCAGGCTGGTCGGCGGCAGGTTCATATCACGCCATCCGAGCGCCTGGGCGGTCTCCAACGCGGACACGCTCGCCCGCGTCACCGGCGATCTCGAACGGAGACCGGAACTTGAAAGCATCCGCGATCGGGTGATCGGCGAAAACGCCGCCGAGATATCAGCGAAGAAGCCCGATATCGTGCTGTCAGGCTCGCCGGCGTGGACTGCCCTGATGCTGCAGGACAAGCGGATCCAGGTCGCCTTGGCCGGCTATCGTCTGCTGCACGCCGAGCCGGAAATCACTGTCTATCTGCGTTACACGGCGCCTGCGCCGCTCCAAACCGATTGAGCAGGAGCCCCCGGAAACCCATGACACGGCTGGATCCAATCGCTCCACTGGACGACATATGGCTCGATCTCGAGAGCCTCGGTGCAACAGCATGAGCGTCTCGAACGACGTTGGCGGCTTGAGCCGCTGGCGCGACCGGGATATTGCGGCGTCGCTGCTTCCTAGCCGCAATGTCCTGGCCATTGCCGCAGTCACCGTCTTCTCGATCTTCTGGCAGCGACGTTGGGGGACTGTTCCCGACACTAGCTGGCTGATCACGGTCTGCGAGCGTATGCTGTCCGGTGAGCGGCTTTACTCGCAAATCTACGAGACCAATCCCCCATTCAGCGTCTGGCTCTATCTGCCGCCAGTGGCTGCGGCCAGATTGCTGGGCACCGCCCCGGAAATCCTGGTTGAGGCCTGGACATACCTTGCCGTGCTTATCGGACTTTCGCTCTCGGGCGTGATCGTCAAGCGTGCGGGTTTCACCGAAACTGCATCATTGTTTGCACTGGGGCCAGCGTTTTGCGCAATGTTGGTGGTCTTCCCCGGAAATGCCTTCAGCGAGCGGGAGCATATCGGCATGGCACTTTTCATGCCGCTGCTTGCGCTTCATGCCTGGCGCGCGCGCAGAGATGCAGCTGCCCAACCAGACCCCGGGCTCGCCGTACTCGCCGGCCTGTCGGGCAGCATTCTGCTGCTGGTCAAGCCCTACTATGCGATCATGGTGTTGGCGCCGGCGCTGGTCGTTGCAGTGCGCCGGCGCAGTCTGAAATCGATCTTCGCCCTGGAACACTGGGTCATTGGCGGCATCTGCGTTGTCTATCTCGGCACCGTCACGCTGATCCATCCGGAATTCGTGCGCGACATCTATCCCCTCTTGGCGGACGTTTATGCAAAGATCGGCATCTTTTGGCCGATTGTGATCGGCTACGGTTTCTCGTGGTGTTTCCTTGTCTTCCTGATCTGGTGGCTGTGGCCTGCCAAGCGATTTCCAGAGCTGGCGGCGGTAGCGTTGGCGGCATCGATCGCCGGCATGTTTCCCCTGTTCTACCAGGCCAAAGGCTGGTCTTATCATGCCTATCCCGCGATCTTTTGCGCTGTGGCAGCCATTTTCTGCCTGTTGGCACTGCCCAGGATCGTGCAGCAGCCGTCGAAGCTGTTGACGTTCGTGACGGCTCCTTCGCGAGCTTGGGCATTGGCGGCGGTGGCAATCGCTTTCTTGCCGTACTGGAGCACCCAGAAACCAGGGCCGGCGCTGGTTGCCGCAATTCGCGCCGCCACCGATCGGCCGACCGTAGCGTTGGTCAGTTCGGATATTTCCTCGGGACATCCGTTGAACCGTATGATCGATGGGCAGTTCGTTTCGACCCACGTCAGCGATTGGCTTGGAGCGTTCGCACTTTCCCTGTCCCGGCAGGCATCTCTCTCGGGTGACACCGCCGAAGCCATGCGTTACCGAGCCATCATGGCGCGCTACGTCGAAAGCAAACGCGAAGAGTTCGTGCGTCTGCGCCCGGATATCGTCGTCTTCAAGAAAAACAACACGATGTGGACAAGCCAACTGATGGGGCGTTTTGGCTTTGACGCCATCCTGGCGCACTACCGCATTCTTATCGAGGACGAGACCGAGCGCATCTATCTGCGCGACGATTATGTCCGCCCGGGCCACCGGCCACCCGAACAGCCTATTTCGGCATCGTCACCCGTCGCAGCGTCAGATTGATGCGGCCGCCACTCCTGAGCAATGCCGAGGTCGACGGGTAGATACGATCGACGCCGTGAAAGCAGAGCCGCCCTTCGCCGCCAAGCACGACGACGTCGCCGCTCCTCAGCCTGAACGATTTGGTGGCGCCGTCGCGCGTCGTCTGGCCGACCCGGAACAGGCAATCGTCGCCGAGCGACACCGAGACGACAGGCGCGGAGAAATCGCTCTCGTCGCGGTCCTGGTGAAGACCCATCTTGGCATCCTGCGAATAGAAATTGACCAGGCAGGCTTCCGGCGGGTGCGCATAGGCAGATACATCCCGCCACAGTTCGAGCAGCATCTCCGGGATCGGCGGCCAAGGCCTTCCGGTCACCGGGTGGGTCGGCTGGTAGCGATAGCCGTGCTCCTTGTCGGTGACCCAGCCCAGCGGACCGCAATTGGTCATGCGCACGCTCATCTCCTTGCCGGTACGCGGCATCGCCGGCACGAACAGCGGCGCGTTCTGCACGACCTGCCTGATATCTTCCACCAGCACTTCCTGCATGGCGCGCGACAGGTAGCCGGGCATATGGCGGACGCCTTTGGGCAGTACGAGCATCGCGTCGCTTATCCGTTGGTCTGGAGAAATCAGAATGCCACCGTCAAATGAAAACGGCGACCCGAAAGCCGCCTCCGACGGTGGCTGCGCGCTTTAACCGGCGATCTGAGATCCGAAGCCGCTTCGGCTGTCACTCATCCCCGACCCGGCCGCGCAGTTTCTTGATCGAGCCGCGCCCGGCCTTGCTCTTGAGCCGTCTTTCGACCGCGCCTTTGGACGGCCTGGTCTTCTTGCGCGGCGGTGGTGGTGGTTCGGCGGCCTTGGCGACCAGTGCCGTCAGCCGCGCCCGGGCGTCCGCCCGGTTCTGCTCCTGGGTGCGGAAGCGTCCGGCTTCAATGACGATGACGCCATCCTTGGTGGCGCGCTGGCCGGCAAGCTTGATGGTCCGTTCGCGCACCCGCTCCGACAGGCCAGCCGCATTGGCGGCATCGAAGCGCAATTGCACTGCCGTCGCCACCTTGTTGACGTTCTGGCCGCCCGGGCCGGACGAACGGATGAAGTCCTCGTGCAGGTCGCCCGGATTAATCACCGCAACGTCGGTAATGATGATCTTGTCGTCGGCGTTCATGCCGCACTCATGGCGCGGCAGGCGAAAAAAGAAAAGGCCCGATCGAAGCCGGGCCTTGAAGCATCACCAGGGGCGACGGCTATTCAGCCGCTACCTGCATGCGTGGTGCGGCGCCGAGCACCGTGGCGTCGACATGGGCTTCGAATTTTTCGAAATTGTCGACGAACATGCCGACCAGCCTTGCCGCCTGCCGGTCGTAGGCGGGCTTGTCGATCCAAGTCGATCTAGGGTCGAGAATGGCGCGGTCGACGCCGGCAACCGTCACGGGAACGTCGAAACCGAAATTGGCGTCGGTGCGGAAGTCGGCCGCTTTCAGCGAGCCGTCGAGCGCCGCCGCAAGCAGCGCCCGCGTTGCTTTGATCGGCATTCGCTTGCCCGTGCCGTAGGCGCCGCCGGTCCAGCCGGTGTTGACCAGCCAGCAATCGACGCCGTGGCGGGCGATGAGCTCGCGCAGCAGATTGCCATATTCCGACGGATGCCGCGGCATGAACGGTGCGCCGAAGCATGTCGAAAATGTCGCTTCGGGTTCCGTAACACCCTTCTCGGTCCCCGCCACCTTGGCGGTATAGCCGGAGAGGAAATGGTACATGGCCTGCGCCGGGGTCAGCCGCGCGATCGGCGGCATCACACCGAATGCGTCGGCGGTCAGCATGATGATGTTCTTCGGATGGCTGGCGCGCCCCGTCTTGCTGGCGTTGGGGATGAAGTGGAGCGGGTAGGCGCAGCGTGTGTTTTCGGTCAGCCCGCCGTCGTCGAAATCCGGCACGCGGCCTGCGTCGAGCGCCACATTCTCCAGCACCGTGCCGAAGCGCTGGGTGGTGGCGAAGATCTCCGGCTCGGCTTCGGCCGAAAGCTTGATCGTCTTGGCATAGCAGCCGCCCTCGAAATTGAAGATGCCGTGCGGTCCCCAGCCATGCTCGTCGTCGCCGACCAGCGTGCGCGACGGGTCGGCCGACAACGTCGTCTTGCCGGTCCCGGAAAGGCCGAAGAAAACGGCCGCGTCGCCGACGGGCCCTTCATTGGCCGAGCAGTGCATCGGCATCACACCCTTTGCCGGCAGCAGGTAGTTGAGCACGGTGAACACCGACTTCTTCATCTCGCCGGCATACGAGGTACCGCCGATCAACACGATCATGTGCGAAAGATCGACGGCAATCACCGTTTCGCCGCGCGTGCCGTGGCGGGCGGGATCGGCGCGGAACGACGGCAGGTCGATGATCGTCAAATCGGGCATGAAATGCTCGAGTTCGGCGGCGGCCGGTCGGATGAGCAGATTGCGGATGAACAAGGAGTGCCAGGCAAGCTCCGTGATCACCCTGGTCGGCAGCTTCAGTTCCTCGTCGGCGCCGCCGACCAGGTCCTGCACATAAAGGTCCTTTCCAGCCGCGTGGGCGCGAAAATCGGCAAGCAGCGTATCGAACTGGATCGGCGAAATCGCTTTGTTGTTGTCCCACCATATATGCGGCGCGGTGCTTTCGTCGCGCACCACGAATTTGTCCCTGGGCGAGCGGCCGGTGTGCTGCCCGGTCTCGGCGGCAAGCGCGCCATGCGCGGTGAGTCGGGCCTCGCCACGGCGGATTGCCTCCTCGTAGAGCGCGGCCGCGCCGAAATTATAGCGTACCACCCCCGTGGTTCTCAGGCCGATGCGATCGATTGCACATGCAGGATTGCGTTTGCCGGCTTCCGACATGGGTGTCCCTTCTTCGATTTACCGCGTCTTTACCGGCGAATTCCGGAACCCCCATTGCAGGAGCTAAAAACGTCAAAACCAGAAAAGGCGAATGATATCAAATCATTAATCGATTTAAATATTTTGAAAGTTGTTTAAATCGTTTATATGTGCAAAAACACTGATGGTTGCCCAAAGGATTGGCGACGTTCATTCGTCCAATCCATATCGAGGTACAATTGTGGCCGTCGACATGCCGCGCGTGACAGCGGATACAGCCTGTGCCACATTTTGTACCTAATTTGTCCTGCAAAAGCCCCTTCTCGACGAAAGAAGGGACAGCTCATGAGGGAGCCGCTTGAAATGGCAACAATCGCGCTTGTCGACGACGATCGCAACATTCTGACTTCGGTTTCGATCGCCCTCGAATCCGAGGGTTATCGGGTCGAAACCTACACGGATGGGGCATCGGCGCTGGAGGGACTGGCGGCGCGCCCGCCGAACCTCGCCATCCTCGACATCAAGATGCCGCGCATGGACGGCATGGAGTTGCTGCGCCGGATGCGTCAGAAATCCGACCTGCCGGTGATCTTCCTGACCTCCAAGGACGATGAGATCGATGAACTGTTCGGCCTCAAGATGGGCGCCGACGACTTCATCCGCAAACCCTTCTCGCAGCGTCTTCTGGTGGAGCGCGTCCGCGCCGTGCTGCGCCGCGCCAGCACCCGCGAGGCGGCGGCCAAGGCGCCCAACCAGCAGGCCCGGTCGCTTGAGCGCGGCCAGCTTGTCATGGACCAGGAGCGCCACACCTGCACCTGGAAGGGCGAGCCGGTGACGCTTACCGTCACCGAGTTCCTCATCCTGCATTCGCTGGCACAGCGTCCGGGGGTCGTAAAAAGCCGTGATGCGCTGATGGATTCGGCTTATGATGAGCAGGTCTATGTCGATGACCGCACCATCGACAGTCACATCAAGCGGCTGCGCAAAAAGTTCAAGGCCGTTGATGATGACTTCGAAATGATCGAAACCCTTTACGGAGTCGGATATCGGTTCCGCGAAGCTTGAGTCGAGCGGGAGCTGCTATTCGATGGCAGTGCAAGTAGAGCGAGTGAGACGGTCGGGCGCCGCCAGGCGCCCGCCGCGGATTCTGCCCGCCTTCGTGTCGAAAATTACGGTGCCGATGCGCCGGTTTCTCGGCCATCACATCTTTTCCAGCCTGACGCGGCGTATCCTCTTTCTCAACCTTGCCGGCCTTGCCGTCCTGGTCACCGGCATTCTCTATCTCAATACCTTTCGTGACGGGCTGATCGACGCCCGTGTCGAGAGCCTGATGACTCAAGGCGAGATCATCGCCGGCGCGATCGCCGCCTCGGCGACGGTCGAGACCGATTCGATCAGCATCGATCCGGAGAAGCTGCTCGAGTTGCAGGCCGGCGAAAGCCTCGGCCCGGGCTCCGATCAGCTCGACAACCTCGATTTTCCGATCAATCCGGAGCGCGTGGCGCCGGTGCTCAGGCGGTTGATCTCGCCGACGCGCACACGCGCCCGCATTTACGACCGCGACGCCAACCTGCTGCTCGATTCCCGCCATCTCTATTCGCGCGGCCAGATCCTTCGCTACGACCTGCCGCCGGTCGAAGAGGAGCAGCCGGACCTTCTGGAGCGCATCCAGAAATTCGTCTTTGATTTCTTTCGCAACAAGCAGCTGCCTGTCTATCGCGAGCAGCCAGGTGGCAACGGCGCCGCGTTTCCGGAAGTGGTCAAGGCGCTTACCGGCAGTCCGTCGACGATCGTGCGGATCTCGGAGCAGGGCGAGCAGATCGTTTCAGTGGCGGTACCGATCCAGCGCTTCCGTGCCGTTCTCGGCGTGTTGATGCTGTCGACCGAAGGCGGCGACATCGACAAGATCGTCGCGGCCGAGCGCAAGGCGATCCTGCGCGTATTCGGCATTGCCGCCCTGGTTACCGCCATCCTGTCGATGCTGCTGGCCTCCACCATCGCCAACCCGCTGCGCCGGCTTTCCGCGGCGGCGGTCAGGGTTCGCCGCGGCGTCAAGAACCGCGAGGAAATCCCCGACTTCTCCGACCGCCAGGACGAGATCGGCAATCTGTCGATCGCCGTGCGCGACATGACCAATGCGCTCTACGCCCGCATCGAGGCGATCGAAAGTTTTGCCGCGGATGTCTCGCACGAGTTGAAGAACCCGCTTACCTCGCTGCGCAGCGCGGTGGAGACATTGCCGCTGGCCAGGAACGACAATTCGCGCAGCCGGCTGATGGATATCATCCAGCACGATGTGAGGCGGCTTGACCGTCTCATCACCGATATTTCCGATGCCTCCCGTCTCGATGCCGAACTGGCGCGGGAAGATGCAGGAACCGTCGACCTCAAGAAGTTCATCACCGATCTGGTCGCCGTCTCGCGCGAGGCCACGCGCAACAAGAAGGCGGTCGAGATCGAATTCAAGGTCGCCAAACTGCCGCAGGGCGTGAAAGGCTACTTCGTCGTCGGTCATGATCTGAGGATCGGCCAGGTGATCACCAACCTGATCGAGAATGCCCGCTCGTTCGTTCCCGAGGAACGTGGCCACATCACCATATCGCTGGCGCGCGCCGGCAAGTTCAACATCGTCACCATCGACGACAATGGACCCGGTATCCGTGCCGATAACATCGACCGCATTTTCGAGCGGTTCTATACCGATCGGCCGGCCGGCGAGGCGTTCGGTCAGAACTCGGGCCTTGGCCTGTCGATATCCAGGCAGATCGTTGAAGCCCATGGCGGCACGCTGAGCGCCGAGAACATCCCGGGCACCAAGCCTGGCGAGATCAAGGGCGCGCGCTTCGTGGTGACGCTGCCGGCGGAAGGCTGACGGATGAATTCCAATCACGCCTGGTCCTATTGTGCAGCCTGAAAACATTCACGGCACCGCGATCCTGGTAGGTGATCGCGGCATTCTCATCACCGGACCGTCCGGTTTGGGCAAGACGACGCTGGCGCTCGCCCTGATCGATCATTGCAGCCAGCGTGGGCTGTTTTCCCGGCTGATCGGCGATGACCAGCTCTATGCTGCAGATTGCGACGGGCGGCTGGTCTGCCGCGCACCAGCCAGCATAGCCGGCCTCGTCGAGGTGCCGGGATTCGGCCCCAAACCGATACGGTTCGAGCCAAGCTGCGTGATCGACCTCATTATCCGGCTGGTGCCAGCCGGCAAAATGGCCCGCTTCCAGGAAGACTGCAGCGAACTCGTTGTCGGCGTACCAGTGCCGCGCATCGATCTTGCCGGGCGCAATGTAGCGGCGGCCTTGCCGGCAGTGATGTCGCGCCTGTCGATTGCGCCTTTCCTGTGATCCGATTTCGATTTTTTGCTGCAATGCGTCAAATTGGCTTGGGCCGGCGCAATTTTGGGCTTGTCAACGGGCCTTGCGTCGACAAGATAGCGCTCCCGCCACCTGGAACGGTCGGCGAGCATAAAATGCGCCTGTGAAGCGGCGATGACGGGAGCCACCAAAGAATGATCGGACTCGTGCTTGTAACGCACGGTCAACTGGCCGCCGAGTTCCGCAATGCCGTGGAACATGTCGTTGGGCCACAAGACAATTTCGAGACCGTGGCGATCGGTGCCGACGACGATATGGAACAGCGCCGCCGCGACATTATCGAGGCAGTCGGCCGCGTCGATACGGGATCAGGCGTCATCGTTTTGACCGACATGTTCGGCGGCACGCCCTCTAACCTCGCCATTTCCGTGATGGAATCCGGGCGTATCGAGGTCATTGCCGGCATGAACCTGCCGATGCTGATCAAGCTGTCCAGCGTTCGCAAGGGCGACAACATGACGGCCGCGCTGGATGAGGCGCAGGCTGCCGGCCGTAAATACATCAATGTCGCCAGTCAACTCCTGAGCAGCAAATGAGCGCGCTGTTGCCGGAAAAGGACAAGATCGTTCGCGACTTTCCGATCGTCAACCAGCGCGGCCTGCACGCACGCGCCTCGGCCAAGTTCGTTCAAATCGCCAGCGGCTTCAACGCCACGGTCCAGGTCGAGAAGGACGGCGTCAAGGTCGGCGGCACCTCGATCATGGGCCTGATGATGCTGGCGGCGAGCCCCGGTTATTCGATCCGCGTCACCGCCACCGGCCCGGAGGCCGAAGAGGTCATCGATGCGCTGGAGCAACTGGTTGCTTCCCGTTTTGGCGAGGAATGCTGACGTGCTGATCGCTTCTGAAGACATGCACGGATAAAGATTTCTTTATATCCCATTGTCGTCCGACTCCCGATCTGCTAGTCAGGCCGGCAACTCGCGCCCTCCGACACGCTTTCGGGGCGGGCGCGTCCCGCAATCAATTCGCATCGGAGCACTGCCATGACGGGTAGCAAGGACTATGTGGTCGCAGACATCGCGCTTGCCGGCTGGGGCCGCAAGGAGATCGAGATCGCCGAAACCGAAATGCCGGGCCTGATGGCCTGCCGCGAAGAATTCGGCGACAAGAAGCCGCTCAAGGGCGCGCGCATCACCGGCTCGCTGCACATGACTATCCAGACGGCGGTGCTGATCGAAACGCTTAAGGCGCTCGGCGCCGATATCCGCTGGGCTTCCTGCAATATCTTTTCGACCCAGGACCACGCTGCCGCGGCCATTGCCGAGGCCGGAATTCCGGTGTTTGCCGTCAAGGGCGAGACGCTGGAGGATTATTGGGTCTACACCGACAAGATCTTCCAGTGGGCCGATGGCGGCACCTCCAACATGATCCTCGACGACGGTGGCGATGCCACCATGTACATCCTGATCGGCGCCCGCGCCGAGGCCGGCGAGGATGTGCTGTCCAATCCGGGCAGCGAAGAGGAAGAGATCCTGTTTGCCCAGATCAAGAAGCGCATGCAGGCATCGCCCGGCTTCTTCACCAAACAGAAGGAAGCGATCCGCGGCGTCACCGAAGAAACGACGACCGGTGTCAACCGGCTCTATCAGTTGCAGAAAAAAGGCCTGCTGCCGTTCCCGGCGATCAACGTCAATGATTCCGTCACCAAGTCGAAATTCGACAACAAATATGGCTGCAAGGAATCGCTTGTCGACGGCATTCGCCGCGGCACCGACACGATGATGGCCGGCAAGGTCGCGGTTGTCTGCGGCTATGGCGACGTCGGCAAAGGCTCGTCGGCTTCGCTCAAGGGCGCCGGCGCCCGCGTCAAGGTCACCGAGGTCGATCCGATCTGCGCGCTGCAGGCGGCGATGGACGGTTTCGAGGTGGTCACGCTCGAAGACGCAGCGCCGACGGCCGACATCGTCATCACCACCACCGGCAACAAGGACGTCGTTACCCTCGACCACATGCGCCTGATGAAGGACATGGTGATCGTCGGCAACATCGGTCACTTCGACAACGAGATCCAGGTGGCCTCGCTGCGCAACCTGAAATGGACCAACATCAAGCCTCAGGTGGATATGATCACCTTCCCGGACGGCAAGCGGATGATCCTTTTGTCGGAAGGCCGCCTGCTCAACCTCGGCAACGCAACCGGCCACCCGAGCTTCGTCATGTCGGCGTCCTTCACCAACCAGGTGTTGGCCCAGATCGAGCTGTACACCAAGCCCGGCCAGTACGAGAACCAGGTCTATGTCCTGCCGAAGCATCTCGACGAAAAGGTCGCGCGCCTGCATCTCGACAAGCTCGGTGCCCGCCTGACCGAACTGTCCGGCGAACAGGCCGCCTATATCGGCGTCACTCCGCAGGGACCGTTCAAGCCGGAACACTACCGCTATTAACCACGGCGAAACTTGCCACTAGATATTGAAGCCGGGCGATTGACTTTTCGCCCGGCTTTATTTTTGCGCTGATTGATTCTTCACGCCGATTCGCGCAAGCGCTATGGTGCTGATTCGCGGTCCGGGGACGAGGCCCGGGCGCACGCATCAGGGCGGTCTTGCATTCAGGCGGCGAAGAGGACCAAGACATGCCGGGGGATAACCCGCCTTGCGCGGGACAGGCCGTTTCCGGCGGCCATAACGATTCGATCACGGGCTCCGCTGCCAGAGGCGGCAGCCTTCTATGGCGCGCCGGCAGCCGTGTCGGGGTGCTGCTTGCTTCTTCCGCGCTGGTTGGTCCGCTGCTTGGCTTTACTGCACATGCCCAAACCCGCGTGGCGCAAAAGGCCGGGCTGTCGGTCAGCACGGTCGAGGTCATGCAACTCGCGATGTTCGTCGGCGTCATGGGGGCGGCATTGCTGTCGGCCATCTTTCTGATCCGCGAACGGGCGCGCACCGCGGCGGAAAATGCCGAGCTCAGGACCCGTATCGCCGACGTCAATGCCGCGCTGCAGCGCTCGGAGGCGCTGCTCCATTCCCGCGATCAGCGCGTGGTGGTATGGGCGGCCGAGAACAAGAAGCCCGAGCTTGTCGGGACATTGCCGATCGAGAGCGGCGCGCCGGAGGACCGGGCGGCCTTCCTGGCTTTCGGCCGCTGGCTGATGCCGCGTTCGGCGGCCGCACTCGAACATGCCGTCGCGGCACTGCGGGACAAGGCAAAGCCGTTCGATCTTGTCATCGAATCGCAGGCCGGCCAGCCGCTCGAGGTTCACGGCCGCAAGAGTGCGGCGCATGTGCTGGTTCGCTTCGTCTCGCTTTCGGAGACACAGCGAAGCCAGGCCAGGCTGAAGATCGAGAACCAGCGCTTAGCCGCCGACCATGAGACGCTGATCGGTCTTCTGGATGCGCTCAAGATGCCGTCATGGCTGCGTACTGTCGACGGGCGGCTGAAATGGGTCAACCGCGCCTATGCCGAAGCGGTCGAGGCAGAGAATGCCGAAGCGGCGGTCCGCGATGGCAAGGAATTCCTCGGCGGCCAGGCGCGCGACACGATCGCTGCGCAGCACAAGTCGCGCGCGGTCTTTGAACAGACGCTCTCCACGGTGATCGAAGGCGACCGCCGTATGTTTGCCGTGACCGATTTTGCCGGAGCGGATGGTTCGGCTGGTCTTGCCTGCGACATCAGCGCTATCGAGGCCATTCGCGCCGAATATGAGCGGACCATGCAGAGCCACGCCGACACGCTCGATCAGCTCAACACCGCCGTGGCGATTTTCGACACCGACGAGAACTTGCGGTTTTTCAATCAGGCGTTCCAGAAACTATGGGGCCTCGACAGCGGCTTCCTGCACAGCGCGCCGGACAACGCCTTACTGCTCGACCGCCTGCGCAGCGAAGGCAAGATCGCCGAGCAGCCCGAATGGCGGCGCTGGAAAGAGAGCCTGCTCGGCGCTTACCGCGCGGTTGAATCGCAGGAGCATTGGTGGCATCTGCCGGACGGCAAGACCATTCGCGTCGTCGCCAATCCGCAGCCCAAGGGCGGCGTCACCTGGGTGTTCGAGAACCTGACCGAGAAGATGGACCTTGAAAGCCGCTACCAGACCGCCGTCCGGGTCCAGGGCGAGACGCTCGACAACCTCGCCGAAGGCGTCGCTGTGTTCGGCCCCGACGGCAGGCTGAGATTGTCGAACCCGGCGTTCGCGGCATTGTGGGGGCTGGATGCCGATGCCTCAAAACCCAACGTCCATGTCTCGACGATCCGCGACCTTTGCGACCGCCGTGCCGTCGACAGTCCGTGGGGCGGGTTCGTTGCCGCCATCACCGGCTTCGACGACGAGCGCCGCGACCGCCACGGCCAAACCGAATTGAACAACGGCACCGTTTTGCGCTACGCCGTCATCCCTTTGCCCAACGGCCAGGTGATGATGACCTTCGTCGACGTTACCGACAGCGTCAATGTCGAGCGGGCGCTGAAGGACAAGAATGAGGCGCTGCAAAAGTCCGACCAGATCAAGAACGAATTCGTGCAGCACGTCTCCTATGAGCTGCGCTCGCCACTCACCAACATCATCGGCTTTACCGAGCTTCTTTCACTGGCGTCGACTGGTCCGCTGAACCAGAAGCAACGCGAATATATCGGGCATGTCGGCTCGTCCTCCTCGGTCCTGCTCACCATCGTCAACGACATCCTCGACCTGGCGACGGTGGATGCCGGCATCATGGAACTCGACATTTCCGAAGTTCACATCGATCGAACCATTACGGCTGCCGCCGAACTGGTCGCCGACCGGCTGGAGGAACATGCGATCAAGCTTAGGATCGACGCGGCGGCAGCGCCGAAAACCTTCCACGGCGACGAGATCCGCGTCCGCCAGATCCTCTACAATCTGCTCAGCAATGCCGCCAATTACGCGCCGGAGGCGAGCACCATAACGCTCGCCTGCCGCCAACTTGCCGACGGCGTGGAATTTTCCGTTCACGATGACGGCCCCGGCATGCCGCCGGACCTGCTTGACTCAGTGTTCCGGCGCTTCGAGCCGCGCACCAATGGCGGCCGCCGCCGTGGCGCCGGGCTCGGCCTGTCGATCGTCAAGAGCTTTGTCGAACTGCATGGCGGCAGCGTCCGCATCGAGACCGGCAGGGATAAGGGCACCACGGTTGTTTGCGCCTTTCCCGACACGCCGTCCGGCATCCGCGCGGCGGCCGAGTAGCGCGTTCGATGGCGGTATTGGTGCTGGAGCGTTTTCTCGCCGACGAGGCTGCGACGGCAAGGTTCGGCGAGGATCTCGCCATGTCGCTGCGCATTGGCGATGTGCTCGCCCTCAAGGGCGATCTCGGCGCGGGCAAATCGACCTTGGCACGGGCGCTGATCAGGGCACTGGCCGACGATGCCGGACTCGACGTGCCGAGCCCGACCTTCACGCTGGTCCAGAGCTACGACACGCGTGTGCCGGTTCATCATTTCGATCTCTACCGCTTGGGCACGGCATCCGAGCTGGGCGAGCTGGGCTTCGACGAGGCGCTGACGCAAGGCGCCGCGCTGGTCGAATGGCCGGAGCGGGCAGAGGCATATCTGCCGAAAACCTCGGTGCTGGTCGAACTTCTCCAGCAGGGCGACGGCCGACTGGCGAGACTATCGGGAGAGGGCGCCGCCTTCGAGCGCGCGGCGCGATCGCTGGCAATGCGCGATTTTCTCGGGCAGGCCGGTTGGGGCGAAGCGCAGCGACGACATTTCATCGGTGATGCCTCGGCTCGCTCCTACGAGATCGTCACGCTCGCCGGATTTCCGCCGCGCGTGCTGATGAACTCGCCAAGGCTGGTGCTCGGACCGCCAGTCCGCGACGGCAAACCCTATGCCGAGATCGCCCACACCGCGCAATCCGTTTCGGCGTTCGTCGCCATCGACCGGGCCTTGCGGGCCGGCGGCGTCAGCGTCCCGGAAATCCATGCCCAGGATCTCGAGCAGGGTTTTCTCCTGCTGGAGCATCTCGGTTCCCAAGGGTTTCTCGACAAGCGCGGCCAGCCGGTGGCCGAGCGCTACGCTGCGGCGGCCGAACTGCTTGCCATGATGCACGGCAAAACATGGCCGACCCGCATGCAGGCCGGCCCCGGCGTCTTCCACGAGGTGCCGCCTTTCGACCGCGACGCCATGATGATCGAGGCCGAATTGTTGGTCGACTGGTATGTCCCGGCGATATCAGGCGCTCCGCCTAGAGAGGCGCTGCGCGCCGGTTACCGCAGCGAATGGAGTGCGGTGCTCGATCGGCTGGAGGGGCGCGAATACACGCTGATGCTGCGCGATTTCCATTCACCCAACCTGATCTGGCGCGCTGACCGTTCCGGTCACGATCGCCTCGGCGTCGTCGATGTCCAGGACGCGCTGATCGGGCCGTCCGCCTACGACGTCGCCTCGCTCGCCATGGACGCGCGCGTCACTATCTCACCCGAAATCGAAAAGCACACGCTCGCCGCCTACATCGCCGCGCGACGCGCTGCCGGTGCCTTCGATGAGAACGAATTCCGCGAAACCTATGCAATCATGGCCGCACAGCGCAATTCCAAGATCCTCGGCATCTTCGTGCGGCTCGAAAAACGCGACGGCAAGCCTTATTATCTGAAGCATCTGCCGCGCATCCGCGACTATCTTCGCCGGGCACTGGCGCATCCGGCGCTGGCCGGGCTGCAGGATTTCTACATCGCCCACGGCTTGCTGGAGGAACGCTCGATTTGACGGCTAAGGATTTGGGCCCGAAGGCGTCGGATGAGCAGCCGATGCCGACGACCGCCATGGTGCTCGCCGCCGGGCTCGGCAAGCGCATGCGGCCGATCACCGACACCATGCCGAAGCCGCTGGTCAAGGTCGCCGGCAAGACATTGCTCGACTGGGGGCTGGACTGCCTAGCCGAAGCCGGCGTCGCCAAGGCCGTCGTCAACGTCCATTACCTCCCGCAACAGATCGTGGACCATGTAGCCCGCCGCAGTGCGCCGAGAATCGTCATCTCGGATGAGAGTAGGGGCTTGCTTGACTCCGCCGGTGGTATCGTCAAGGCATTGCCCAGGTTAGGGGCGCCCTTCTATGTGCTCAACGCCGACACCTTCTGGATCGACAGCGGCGTTTCCAATCTCAGGCGTCTTGCCCTTGCATGGGAGGGCGCGACAATGGACATTCTGCTGATGCTTGCGGATCTCCAGTCGGCAACCGGACATAGCGGCGGCACCGATTTCCTGGTGGCGCCGGACGGCGCCTTGCGGCGTGCGAACAACGATCCGGCCGGCCTGATCTATGCCGGCGCCGCAATCGTCCATCCGTGCATCTTCAAGGATGCGCCGGCCGGTCCACACTCTCTCAACGCCTATTTCGATGCGGCAATCGCCGCCGGCCGCTTGTTCGGCATGAAAATGCAGGGTCACTGGATTACTGTCGGCACACCTGACGCGATCCCGCGGGCGGAAGCAGCGGTCGCCGCCGCGCTTGCCGGCACGCCCAATGCTGTTGCTGAGGCACCCGGCGCTCTTACCGAGTCGAAATGAGCGGCTCCCGCCGCGTTTTCTCGATCCCGCCCGGAGCGCCGTTCCTGCCGACGCTGGCCGAGGCGCTGCTTGCGGGGCGCTTGGTTCCCGGCTTCGCCTATGACGGCGATCCGCTGGCGCTGGCCGATCTCACCATCTATGTGCCGACGCGCCGTGCGGCGCGGGCGCTTCGCGGCGTCTTCGTCGATGCTCTCTCGCGCTCGGGAAGCCGCTCGGCGATCCTGCCGGTCATCCGCCCGCTTGGTGAGTTCGATGAAGATGAAGCCGCCTTCGAGGCAGGAGCTTCGGCCGCCATCGACCTTGCGCCGCCGATCGCCGCGGTCGAGCGTCTTCTGCTGCTTGCGCCGCTGGTGCGGGCGTGGAAACGCCGCCCGCCGGCACATGTCGCGGCTTTGTTCGACGAGGAGATCGTCATACCGGCCTCCGCCGCCGACGCCATCTGGCTGGCGCGCGACCTTGCACGCCTGATGGATGAGATCGACACCGAAGGCACGGATTGGGCAAGGCTCGCCGAGCTTGTAACCGGCAATCTTGCAGGCTGGTGGCAGGTGACACTCGACTTCCTGACCATCGTGACGGAGAACTGGCCGAACCTGCTCGAGGAACGCCATCGTTCCAATCCGGCCGCGCATCGTAATGCCCTGATAAGGCTGGAGGCGGCGCGGCTGAAGCGTAATCCGCCAGCCGGACCGGTGATCGCCGCCGGTTCCACCGGCTCCATTCCCGCCACGGCCGAGCTGCTTGCCGTGATCGCCGGTCTGCCCAATGGCGCTGTTGTGCTGCCCGGGCTCGACCGGGCGTTGGACGAGCCGTCCTTTGCCGCGATCACCACACCGGGCGCGCGCCCAGCCGTGCTTGGCCACCCGCAATACGGCCTGGCAAAGTTGATCGGCAAGATCGGCGTGCCGCGCGCCGATGTCGAGGAGATTGCTGTTGCGCCGCGACCGCTTGCGCTGCGCGCCGCACTTGTCGGCGACGCGCTGCGCCCGGCGGAGACCACCGAGCTTTGGGCCGAGACGCGCGCCCGCTTTAGGGCCGGCGATATTGCCGAGGCCTTCGCCGATGTGACGCTTCTCGAAGCCGCCAGCGAACGCGACGAAGCCGTGGCGATCGCCGTCGCGCTCAAACAGGCCGTCGAACGGCCCGGCCAGCGCGCCGCACTCGTCACCGGCGACCGCGCTCTGGCGCGGCGCGTCTCAGTCGAGCTGCTGCGCTTCGGCGTTGCCGCCGATGATTCCGGCGGCACGCCGCTGATCAACACACCAGCCGCCAGCCTGCTCAGGCTGGCGCTTCAGGCAGCCTTCCGCCCGGGCGACCCCGTCGCCCTGCTGTCGCTGCTCAAGCATCCCCTGGTTGGCCTCGGCCTGGAGCGGGCAAGCTTGCGCTATGCGGCCGAAATCGTCGAACTCGTGGGGCTGCGCGGCGGCACAGGGCGTCCGGACGTGGCGTCGCTGCCGCAGCTCTTCGACACCCGGCTCCTCGAATTCGACGGCGGCGGCAATCGCCGCCCACCCTTCTGGTGGCCGCGGCTTTCGGTCAGGCGCATCGAACAGGCGCGCGACCTGCTGATCCGGCTAACGGCCGCGCTGGCGCCGCTGGTTGCTTTTCGCGGCGACGAGAATGCCGATCTTGCCACCCTTGTGCGCGCCAGCGTCGTTGCGCTCGAAAGTCTCGGCCGCGCCGCTGACGGCAACCTGAGCGAACTCTATGCGGGCGATGCCGGCGAAAAGCTCGCCGAGCTCTTGCGCGGGCTGGTCGCGGCCTCGGTGTCGTTCTCCTTCGCCGCTGACGAATGGCCTGACGTGATGGAGGCGCTGATCGCGCCCGAGACGGTCAAGCCGGCGCAGGGCACCGACAGGAACATCGCCATCTGGGGTGCGCTGGAAGCGCGGCTTCAGGATGTCGACACGCTGGTCGTCGGCGGGCTCAACGAAGGCGTGTGGCCGCGCAAGCCGGAGAGCGACCGCTTCATGTCGCGGCTGATGAAGACCGGCATCGATCTTGAACCGCCCGAGCGGCGCATCGGCCTTGCCGCCCATGATTTCCAGATGGCCATGGGCGCCAAAAAAGTGGTGCTGGCTCGCTCCGGCCGCTCCGGCGACGCACCGTCGGTACCTTCGCGCTGGCTGCAGCGCATCCTTACATTCGTTGGCGAGGACCACGCTGCTGCACTTCGCCGGCGCGGCGATGAACTGCTTGCCTGGGCGTGTGTGCTCGATGCCGGCGAAAAGCAGGACTTTGCGCCGCGGCCGCAGCCGAAACCGCCGATCGCCGCACGGCCGCACCACTTCTCGGTCACCGAGATCGAAACGCTGCGTCGCGATCCCTATGCGGTCTATGCCAGAAGGATACTCGGCCTGATGCCGCTCGATCCGGTCATTCGCGATCCGGGCGCTGCCGAGCGTGGCACGCTGTTTCACGCCGTTCTGCACCTCTTCTCAGCGACGGTGGCCGACCCGTGCGCGCCGGAGGCGCTGGTCGGGCTCATCGCCGCAGGCCGCTCCTGCTTTGCAGGCGCGGCCCTGCCCGCCGATGTCGAGGCGGTGTGGTGGCCACGCTTCGAAAAGCTTGCCGCCGGCATCATCGAATGGGAGCGCGGCCGGGCCGCAGCCGTGGCACGGCGGCACGCCGAGGAACGCGCCGAAAAGACCGGTGTCGGCCGATCCGGTGTGACCCTGTCCGGCTATGCCGATCGCATCGATCTGCTGGCCGGCGGCATGGCCGACATCCTCGATTACAAGACCGGCTCCTCGCCATCCAAAGCACAGGCGCACACGCTGCTCGCGCCGCAACTGGCACTGGAGGGCGCGCTGCTCAGGCGCGGCGCTTTCAAGGAGCTTGGCGCTTGCGAGCCGTCGCAACTGGCCTTCGTGCGGCTGAGGCCGAATGGCGAAGTGTTCGAGGAATCCATCCTCGAATACAACCGCAAGCCGCGAACCGCCGCCGATCTCGCCGAAGAAGCGTGGGCGCGGCTGGAAAAACTGCTGATCCACTACGCCGACCCGGCGACCGGCTATCTGTCGCGGGCGCTGCCGTTCCGCGAGGGCGAGACCGACGGCGACTACGACCATCTCGCCCGCGTGCTCGAATGGTCCGCCGGCGGCGACGCCGATGACGAGGGAGGGGAGGCATGAAAAAGGCCTATCCCATTCCAAGCGACACTGCCGCCAGTCAGGCAAGCGCCTCCGATCCGCGCAATTCCGCATGGGTGTCGGCCAATGCCGGATCCGGCAAGACCCATGTACTCGCCCAGCGCGTTATCCGGCTGTTGCTGCGCGGCACCGATCCGTCCAAGATCCTGTGCCTGACCTATACGCGTGCCGCCGCCGCCAACATGTCGAACCGGGTGTTTTCGACCCTGTCGCAATGGACGGCCCTGGGCGATGCCGAGCTCTCGACACGGATAGAGGCGCTGGACGGCCGCCAGCCCGACCGCGAAACCATGCGCCGGGCGCGGCGGTTGTTTGCCGAGGCGCTGGAAACACCCGGCGGGCTGAAGATCCAGACCATCCACGCCTTCTGCGAATCGGTGCTGCATCAGTTCCCGCTGGAAGCCAATATCCCTGCGCATTTCGAAATGCTCGATCCGCAAATGGAGGCTTCGCTGTTTGCCGCCGCCCGCCGCGACATGATTTCGGGCGGCGTTGCAGGCGATGCGGCATTGTCCGAGGCCTTCGCCACCGTGCTGGAGCGCGGCGGCGAGCATGGGCTCGACGCACTGCTGGCCGAGATCGTGCGCAAGCGCGATGGTTTGCGTGCGTTCATCGCCGCGGCCGGCGGCGATGGGTTTCAGGCGCTGTTCGACGAGTTCCATTTCCGCGCCGGCCAGACGGCCGAAGGTATAGCCGCCTCGGTCTGGCCGCTGCCCGGCTTCCTGCCGGATTATCTCGTCACCTTTTCACGGGCGGCCGAGGCCGCCGATGCGCGCATCGTGCTGAACAATCTCTTACCCTACGCCCGCCTTGCCTTTGCCGAGGAGGATCCGGTACGTCGCCTGAATTTGATCTCCAAGGCTTTCCTGAGGGCCGACGGCGAGCCTTACGATCCGGCAAAGACATTTAAAAGGGCATTGCTTGACCGGCTGCCCGATCTTGCCGAACGTTATCTGGCGGCGGTCGACGCCATTCTCGAAATCTCCGACCGGCTGGCCTTGTTCAGGATGCTGGAAGGCACGCGTGCGGCGCTGACCATCGCCGACTGGCTGATCGCCCGTTACGAGCAATTGAAGCGCGCCCGCGGCTTCCTCGACTTCAACGACCTGATCACCAGTACGGTCAACCTTTTGGCACGGCCCGATGCCGGCCCTTGGGTGCAGTACAAGCTCGACCAGGGCATCGACCACATCCTGCTCGACGAGGCGCAGGACACCAGTCCCGACCAGTGGGAGGTGGTCAAGCGGCTGGCAGAGGAGTTCTTTGCCGGGCTCGGCGCACGCGACGCGGTCCACCGCACCATCTTTGCTGTCGGCGACGAAAAGCAGTCGATCTATTCCTTCCAGGGAGCCGCCCCGGATTCCTTTGCCGACAGCCGGCTTTTGTTTGCCGGCAAAGTTAGATCCGCCGCCGCCGCCTTCGCCGATCTCAAGCTGACCTGGTCGTTCCGCTCGACCGAAGATGTTCTTGCCGCCGTCGACCGGGTCTTTGCCGACCCGAACGTGCGGCGCGGCATCAGCCACGATCCTGATCCGCTCGACCACAAGGCGATCCGCACCGATGCGCCGGGTCATGTCGAGGTCTGGCCGTCGATCGGCGCCGACGTCGTCGACGAACCAGACGATTGGACGCAAGCGGTCGACCATGCCCACGCGCCGGCAGTCCGCGTCGCTGAAAACGTCGCCGCAACGATTGCCGGCTGGATCGGCAACGGTGAGGTCATCGAAGGCCGCGGCAAGAAACTCCGCCCCGGCGACGTGCTGGTGCTGGTGCGCAAGCGCGATCGCTTCGTCCATGCGCTGACGCGGGCGCTGAAGCGCCGCGACATTCCGGTGGCCGGCGCCGACCGGCTCAGCCTGCCCGGCCACGTCGCGGTGAAAGACCTGATCGCACTTGGCCATTTTCTCATCCAGCCCGAGGACGATCTGTCGCTGGCCGCCGTGCTGCGCAGCCCGATCTTCGATGTTTCGGAAGAGCAGCTTTTCGCGCTTGCTGCCGAGAGGCCGTCGGGCGTCTCGCTGATCGCCTCGCTGCGCCGGCATGCCGGCGAAAGCGAGGCGTTGGCCGCCGTCGTCAGCCGGCTCGGCACATGGTCGAACGAGGCCGCATTCAAGCCGGTGTTCGAATTCTATGCTGCAGCTCTCGCCCGCGACGGCCTGCGCAAGAAGATGATCGCGCGGCTCGGGCCGGAGGCCGGCGACGTCCTCGACGAATTCCTGAATTTCTGCCTGGCCGAGGAGCGGACCGGCCTGCCGGGACTGGAATCCTTCCTGTCGACGTTGGAAAACGCCGGCCCCGAGATCAAGCGCGAAATGGACCAGACCCGCGACGAGGTTCGCGTCATGACCGTGCATGCCGCCAAAGGCCTGGAGGCGCCGGTGGTATTCCTTGTTGATGGCGGCTCCGCGCCGTTCAGCGACCAGCATCTGCCGAGATTGATGCCGTTCGAAGGCTCGGGCGACTGCTGGGAGGGCAAGGGCTATCTCTGGCGTTCGGCCAGCGATGTCGCCAATGGGTTTTCACGCGCCGCATCGGCCCGCGCCCGCGAGCTCGCCGACGACGAATACCGCCGGCTGCTCTATGTCGGCATGACCCGCGCCGAGGATCGGCTGATCGTCTGCGGCTACCACGGCAAGCGGGCGCCGAATATCGGTACCTGGCATTCGATCGTCAGCCGCGCACTGGTCGGTGCCGCAGAGAGCGAAGAACGCCGGCATCCCGCCACTGGCGAGACCGTGCATCGTTTCCAGGTGACGAAACTGCCGCCCATGCCACCGGCGTCAGTGGATGAGGCACGACAGACTGAACGCTTTGCGCCATTGCCGGAAACCCTGTTCCGGCCTCTGCCGCCCTTCGAGGAATTGCCGCGGCCGCTCTCGCCGTCCGGCGCCTCGGTGCTGATCGACGAGGCGCGGCAAGCGGTGGCCGACACGCGTTCGCCGGTGCTGGATGCCGACGCCGAGCCCGGTTTTGCCGTCATGCGCGGGCTGGCGCTGCACAAATTGCTGCAGATGCTGCCCGGCATCGCCGAGGGAAAACGCCGGGATGCCGCCGAACGCTATCTGGCAAGAGCCGGCGCGGAATGGCCCGACGACGAGCACGACAAGGCCGTGGCTGGCGTTTTCAGAATTCTTGCCGACAGCCGCTTCGCGCCGCTGTTTGCGCCAAACTCGCGCGCCGAAGTCGCCATCATGGGCAGCCTGGAGGTATGGGGCAAACTGCGCTCGATTTCCGGCAAGATCGACCGGTTGGCAGCAACGCCGGACAAGGTTTCGATCGTCGACTACAAGACCAATCGGCCAGCGCCAGCTACGCTCGCCGAAGTGCCGCAAGCCTATGTTCTGCAACTCGCACTTTATCGCGCGCTGCTTCAGCCGCTCTATCCGGGACGCGAGGTCTCGGCGGCGCTGCTGTTCACCGAGGTGCCGCGGCTGATCGAGCTGCCGGCGGCGGCCATGGACGATGCGCTTGCTAGACTCACGGGAGCGTGACACAACACTTGCTTGAAGACGGACGCGATCACCACCACATTTGGTGCGACGAACAAATCGAAAGGATCTCAGCATGGCCACCGTCAAGGTCGACAAGAGCAATTTCCAGGCCGACGTGCTCAACGCCAAGGAGCCGGTCGTGGTCGATTTCTGGGCGGAATGGTGCGGCCCGTGCAAGATGATCGCCCCGGCGCTCGAGGACATCGCCATCGAACTCGGCAGCAAGATAAAGATCGCCAAGCTCAACATAGACGAGAATCCTGAGCTGGCCGCGCAGTTCGGCGTACGCTCGATCCCGACGCTGATGATTTTCAAGGGCGGTGAAGTCGCCGACATGAAGGTCGGTGCTGCGCCGAAAACGGCATTGTCGCACTGGATCAACGGCAGCCTCGCCTGATCCGATCAAAATTTTGCAGAAAAGCCCGGCCTCGCGCCGGGCCTTCTTTTGCTGGCGTCATTGGTGGGCCGCTCTGGCACTCGCGGCTTGCCGCCCGGTATTCTTCTCTTCTGAATTCAAAGGAGAAGCGATATGACCGGATCCGCCAAGGCCACCGTCTTCATCGACAATGAGCGCGTCATCGTCACCGAATACCGCTTCGCCCCGGGAGACAACACCGGCTGGCATCGCCATGGCCACGACTATGTGATCGTGCCGTTGACCGACGGCAAGGTGAAGCTCCTGACCAAGGATGGCGAATCCTTTGCCGAGATGAAGAAGGGCACGCCGTATTTCCGCAACGAGGGCGTCGAACATGACGTCATCAGCGCAAACGATGGCGAATTCGCCTTCATCGAGGTCGAGCTGAGGTAGTCCACCTACCATCGGCTGCGCCGCTACAATTGTCCCGGCGAGGCGCGATCACCAATCCGCGATACGATCGCCACCGACGAATTGTGCGCTTTTCTCAGTATATTCAAACAGTTCGATCTTCACGCCGTTGGGGTCGCGGATCCAAGCCTGGTAGGTGTCATCGCACGCGCGTTTCTTTGAAGTGACATCAACGCCCTTTGACCTCAGATGGGCGATCGCGGCGTCGATGTTTTCCACTTCGAGGCAGAAGTGGTTGATCTGGTTCAAGTCGCCATAGCTGGCGCCGTCTTTCTGGAACACCTCGACATGGCTACGGCTGCCGCAATTGAGGTAGAAGCCGAAAATCTTCCCGTCGCGCAGGAAATTGAACTGGGTGTCCATGCCGAGGACGTCCCGATAGAAGCTTCGCGTCATCTCCAGGTCATTCGCGAAAATGCAAACGTGAGCGAGCTGCTTTACCTTGATCATGATTGGCTCCTCGCGGTGGTCTGATAAATGTGGCGTCACCGTGGCCCGGCTGAAGCACGCCTCAAACCGGCGGCGTGCCGTTTTCGGCCAATACCGCGCCGGCCAGGTAAAGTGACCCGCCAATCAGGATGCGCGGCGGCGGTCCGTCCCATGTGTCGCGCAGCAGCATCAGCGCATTGGCGACGGAACTGACCGGTTCGGCCGACAGGCCGGCCTCAATGGCGCGGGTCGCCAGCTCGTCGTTCGGCACGCCCGCGTCGCTCAGGCTCACCGGCACGGTGTAGACATGCCGGACCAGCCCTTTGAAGGCGCGGAAATAGCCGCTCTGGTCCTTGGTGTTGATCATGCCCGAGATCAGGAACAGCGGACGCGGGTTCTTTTCCTCCTGCTCGGCCAGCGCCTCGGCGACGACCACGCCAGCGCCGGGATTGTGGCCGCCGTCGAGCCAGATGTCGGCGCCCTTCGGCGCCAGTTCGCTCAGCCGTCCTTGCGGCAGCTTTTGCATGCGGCCCGGCCAGGCAACATTCGCCATCGCCTTCTCGGCAGCGCGGTGGCTGATCTCGAAGCCCGCCGCCTTGACCGCCGCGATCGCCGCCGCCGCATTGGCGAATTGATGGCGCCCCGGCAGGCGCGGCGGCGGCAGGTCCATCAATCCGTCTTCGTCCTGATAGACCATGCGGCCGTTTTCCTCATAGGCAAGGAAATCCTGGCCATAGACGAAGGCGGGGCAGTCGAGCCGCTCGGCGGTTTCGATGAGCACCTGCTGCGCCGTCTCGCTTTCCTGCGCGCCGATGACGACCGGGCATCCGCGCTTGATGATGCCGGCCTTTTCGGCGGCGATCAGCTCGACGCGGTCGCCGAGATAGGCTTCGTGGTCGAGCGACACCGGCATGATCACCGACACGGCCGGCTCGGCGATGACATTGGTGGCGTCGAAGCGGCCGCCAAGGCCAACCTCGAGGATGACGGCATCGGCCGGATGTTCGGAAAACAGCAGGAAGGTGACGGCGGTGAGGATTTCGAAGACGGTGATCTTCTGGCCTTGATTGGCTTTGGCGACGCGGGCGATGGCTTCGGCGAAGACCTTGTCGTCCACCAGCCTGCCGCCGGCATCTGCGGCCAGCCGGTAGCGCTCGTGCCAGTTCACCAGATGTGGCGAGGTGTGGACGTGGACGCGGTAGCCGGCGGCTTCGAGCAGCGCCCGTGAAAAAGCAGCACAGGAGCCCTTGCCGTTGGTGCCGGCGATGTGGATGACCGGCGGCAGCTGGTCCTGCGGATTGCCGAGCCGCTCGAGCAGCCGCGAAATGCGGTCGAGCGAAAGGTCGAAGCCCTTCGGGTGAAGCGCCATCAGGCTTTCGATTTCGCGGTCGGCGGCAAGCGTGGTCATGAAGGAATCCTACGCGCGCGCACAACGGCACACAACAGCCGCTCGCGCCGCGTGATGTCGCGTCAGGCTTGCGGCCGGGCTTCGGCCGGTATCGCCACCGGCGGCAGGATTTCCGGCTCCCGCGGGTTTTGCTCTTCCGGCAGCTTGAGCAGCATTCTCAGCAGCCGCGCAACCGTCTGGCGCATCTCCAGCCGCGACACCACCATGTCGACCATGCCGTGTTCCATCAGATATTCGGCGCGCTGGAAGCCGTCGGGCAGCTTTTCGCGGATGGTCTGCTCGATGACGCGCGGTCCGGCAAAGCCGATCAGGGCGCCGGGCTCGGCAATATGCACGTCGCCCAGCATGGCGTAGGAGGCGGTGACGCCGCCGGTTGTCGGGTTGGTCAGGACGACGATATAGGGGAGGCTGGCCTCCTTCAGCCTGTCAACGCCGATCGTGGTCCGTGGCAGCTGCATCAGCGACAGGATGCCTTCCTGCATTCGGGCGCCGCCGGAGGCCGCAAACAGGATCAGCGGCCGCTTGCGCTGCAAGGCGACCTCGAAACCATGCACGATGGCGTCGCCGGCCGCCATGCCGAGCGAGCCGCCCATGAAGGCAAAATCCTGCACCGTCACCACCACCGGCAGGCCTTCGACCGTACCCAGCGCATTGATGATGGCATCTTCCAGGCCGGTCTTGGCCTTGGCATCCTTCAGCCGGTCCACATAGCGCTTCTCGTCGCGGAACTTCAGTGGATCCTGCACCACCTTGGGGTTTTCCAGTGTCTCGTATTTGCCGTCGTCGAGGAAGAATTTCAGCCGTTCCTTGGCCGAGATCTTCATGTGGTGGCCGGAGGACGGGATGACGAACTGGTTCTGCTCCAGATCCTTGTGGAACACCATTTCGCCGGTCTCGGGATCCTTGATCCACAGGTTTTCCGGCATGTCGGTGCGGCGGCCGAGCATCGAATTGATCTTCGGACGGACGTAATTGGTGATCCAGTTCATCGCTTCGGCTCCTGTCCCTTAAGAAGACGTAGGAAGATTATTCGGCCGCAGCAAGGCGAGCCGCGCGAACCCCTTGCGAAAGCCCGCTGACCAGCGTGGCGACGGCCTCGGCCGGATCGGCGGTCTTTTCGCCCTTCGGCCCGAGCACGTTGGCGACGGCATTGACAATCGCGGTGCCGACAACGACGCCGTCGGCCGACGCGCCGATGGTGCGCGCCTGCTCTGCGGTCTTGACGCCGAAGCCGACGCAGACCGGCAGGTCGGTATGGCTCTTGATGCGCTTAACCGCTGCCGCCACCTTGCCGGTGTCGGCCAGCGCCGAACCGGTGATACCGGTCATCGACACATAATAGACGAAGCCGGAGGTGTTCTGCAGCACCTTGGGCAGGCGCTTGTCGTCGGTGGTCGGCGTCGCCAGCCGGATGAAATTGATGCCGGCCTTGAGTGCCGGGATACAAAGTTCCTCGTCCATCTCAGGCGGCAGGTCGACGACGATCAGCCCGTCTATACCGCTGGCCAGCGCATCGCTCAGGAAGCGCTCGACGCCGTAGATGTAGATCGGATTGTAATAGCCCATCAAGACGATCGGCGTTTCACTGTCGCCGGCGCGGAATTCCGAGGCCATCTTCAGCGTCTTGACCAAGGTCTGGCCGCCCTTCAGCGCCCGCAGGCCGGCCGCCTGGATCGCCGGGCCGTCGGCCATCGGATCGGAAAACGGCATGCCTAACTCGATGATGTCGCTGCCGGCGCCGGGCAGCGCCTTCATGATCGACAGGGACGTGTCGTAGTCCGGATCGCCGCCCATGAAATAGGTGACGAGTGCCGGTCGCCCCTCGGCCTTCAGCTTTGCCATGCGGCGGTCGATACGGGTGGCCATGATCAGATCTCCATGCCCAGCATATTGGCCACCGTATGCACGTCCTTGTCGCCGCGGCCCGACAGGTTGACGATGACGATCTGGTCCTTGTCCATATCAGGCACGATCTTCACCGCCTGTGCGATGGCATGGGCCGATTCCAGCGCCGGAATGATGCCCTCGACGCGTGTCGTCAGCTGGAACGCCTCCAGCGCCTCGTCGTCGAGGATCGGCACATAGTCGACGCGGCCGGAATCGCGCAGCCATGAGTGCTCCGGCCCAACGCCGGGATAGTCGAGGCCGGCCGAGATCGAGTGGCCGTCCATGATCTGGCCGTCGGCGTTCTGCAGGAGGTAGGTACGGTTGCCATGCAGCACGCCGGGCGCGCCGGCACTCATCGAGGCGCAATGCTCGATGCCGTCGAGCCCGCGGCCGCCGGCTTCGACGCCGATGATGCGGACCTGCCTGTCATCGAGGAAGGGATGGAACAGGCCGATAGCGTTGGAACCGCCGCCGACACAAGCGATGATGGTGTCCGGCAGCCGGCTTTCCTGCTCGAGGATCTGGGCGCGCGCCTCGGTGCCGATCACCGACTGGAAGTCGCGCACCAGCTCCGGATAGGGATGCGGGCCGGCGGCGGTGCCGATCAGGTAATAGGTATCCTCGACATTGGTCACCCAGTCGCGCAGGGCCTCGTTCATGGCATCCTTCAGCGTGCCGTGGCCGGCCGTCACCGGCCGCACCTCGGCGCCCAGAAGCTTCATGCGAAAGACGTTGGGGCTTTGCCGGGCGACATCGGTCGCGCCCATATAGACGATACAAGGAAGCCCGAAGCGCGCCGCCACCGTAGCGGAAGCGACGCCATGCTGGCCGGCGCCGGTCTCTGCGATGATCCGCGTCTTGCCCATGCGCTTGGCGAGCAGGATCTGGCCGAGGCAGTTGTTGATCTTGTGCGAGCCGGTGTGGTTCAGGTCCTCGCGCTTGAAATAGACCTTTGCGCCGCCGCCGAGGCCCTTCGCCGAGGACACCTCACGAAGATGCCTGGTCAGGCCTTCGGCGAAATAGAGCTTCGACGGCCGCCCGGCGTAATGCGTCGAGAGATCGGTCAGTTCGGCCTTGAAATCCGGGTCGTTCTTGACCTCGTTCCAGTGCCGCTCCAGCTCAAGGATCAGCGGCATCAGCGTTTCGGCAACGAAACGACCGCCAAAAATGCCAAACATGCCCTGCTCGTCGGGGCCGGTGCGGAAGGAATTCGGTATCGCCGGCTTGTCCATCGCCGATCTCCTGGTCTGTGGTTTGAAGCGCGGTCAGGCGGCGCGGTTGTCGCGTGCTGCCCCGACGGCCCGGAAAAACTGTTCGATCAGCGCCGGTTCCTTGATGCCCGGCGCGCTCTCCACGCCCGAGGAAACATCTATTCCGGGCGGGTTCGCCAGCCGAAGGGCGTCGCCGATATTGCCGGCATTGAGCCCTCCGGAAAGCATGTAATCGACGCCGGCGTCAAGGCCGGCCAGAACGCGCCAGTCGAAGGCAAGACCGTTGCCGCCCGGCAGCTCCGAACCTTTGGGCGGCTTGGCGTCGAACAGGAAACGGTCGGCAATGCCGATGAAGGCTTTGACCCGCTCGAGATCGGCAGCCTCGCTGACCGGCAGCGCCTTCATCACCGGCAGGCCGTAGCGCGCCGTCAGATCGGCCACCCGGTCGGGTGTTTCGGCGCCGTGAAGCTGCAGCATGTCGGGCTGCATTTTTTCGACGATCTCGTCCAGGAACGCATCGCCGGCGTCGACCGTCACCGCAACCGCCTTGGCCTTGCCGCGCGCCGCTTCGCGCAGGCGGCCGGCTTCCGCCGGCTCGACGTAGCGCGGGCTTTTGGCAAAGAAAATGAAGCCGACATGGCTGGCGCCGCCGGCCAATGCCGCGGCCAGTGCCTTGTCGGTCTTCAACCCGCATATCTTGATGTCGAGCGCCATGGCGCGGGATTGGCACGAAACGGCCAAAGAGTCGAGAAAAAGCATCCCGTTTGCCGCCAGCGCGGAACGCGCTACCTTGCTAATGTAAGAGCGCAACGCGCTACCTTGCTAATCTAAGAGCGCAACGCGCTACCTTGCTCAGGCACTAAGGCGGGAGAACAAAGATCATGCCGGAAAAGACCGTCGCGGAACTCAGGCAAAAGCTGGCGCAGGCCCACGAGGTCATTGCTCATTTGATGGACAAGGCAGCCTTCAATGGCGCCGAGGCGCACCGGGCGCTGGCTTATTTCAGCAACGATGGCTTCGAGAAGGATTTCTTGCCCTGGCCGCGCCATGTCGATGAGGGGTTGCGGCCGGAGGAGTTGAACGCGGCGAATGACGATTGAGCAATTGAGCCCTGATCAAAAGCGCACTCTGTCAATGGAGTGTTCCTCCTCTCAACGCGCGACTTAGGTTGTTCATGGCCTCCAACGGAAAGTCATGTTTGCGCCAGTTTTCCTTGTAACCTTCGAGGCCATGTGTGTTCAAAACCTCACGCGCGGCACTGAGAACTGCTTCTGCGAACTCTCGCAACCCGCATGTGGCTTCAAGTTTCACCTCGCCGAAGTCGTCTGGCTCGTCAGACCAAATTTCTGAAAATTCCAGTATCTGCACTCTGACAAAAGCGCCTTCCGGCACCAGTACGAAGCGATACTCACCGGGTTCATCACAGAAGCGTGCGACCGAATACCTGGTGCCTTTCAGCGCGTTCAGCGTAGCGCCAAGCAGCTCGTTGAGGGCATCGCCCAGATAAGACGCCGACACGGTCGCCTGAAGGTCCCCAACCGTGACATCGCACATCGCCCAGCCCGCTCCAATCAGCCAGTATTCGATCCGCGCAGGCATCAATCACTCGAACGCGATCGCCTGCAGCGCGCCGCCATTGCGCTTGAGCCAATCCTTGCAGCGCTCGGTATCCGGGCAAAGCTGCTCGCATAGTTTCCAGAATTTCGGGCCGTGGTTCATCTCCTTGAGATGCGCCACCTCATGCGCGACGAGGTAGTTTATCACCGGCCGCGGCGCCATCATGATGCGCCAGGAAAACGACAGATTGCCATCCGACGTGCACGATCCCCAGCGGCTCGACGTATCCTTGAAGCGGATCGCCTTGGCGCGCTTGCCGACCGCCGCACTGTGTTTGGTCACCAGCGCTTCGATCTCGCGCTTGGCTTCGCGCTTCAGGAAATCGGCGATGCGGCGCGGCAGATGCACGCGTTCGCCATGCACGATCATCAGCGGCCCGCGATCGTCGCGCGACAGCGTGACGGTTCCGCGTTTCGACGGTTCATGGACGATGCGATGCGGCACGCCGCGCACCGGTACCTTGATGCCGGGCCGCACTTGCGGCCGGTTGGGTACCTTGGCCAGCCTTTGCTCCAGCCAGTCCTGATGGCGGTCGAGGAATTTTTCCACCTCGCCGCGGCGCAGCCCCGGCGGCACGGTGATGCGCAGACCACGGCCGCCGGAATCGATGCGCAGCGTCAGGCGCCGCGCCCGGTCGTTCTCGACGATCTTGAGCGGCAGCGTGCGGCCGGCAACGCAATGCTCGCGCTCCACGACGGGCGTGGGCTTGGGTTTCGTCGGGGTGCGGAAGAAGCCGAAGGACATTCCGGGACGATACGTGATTCGAGGGAAACGACTAGAACAAAAAAGAAACGGCGCCGCTAACGCGACGCCGTTGGATTATCTATCTGGGCACGGGACCTTACTCGTCGAGCAGGCCTGGCGTGGAGTTGCCGCCGCGTTTGTTGTTCGTCGTCGAGCCAGTTGACCCACCCGTCGTGGGCGACGTCGACTTGTTGCGGTTGGCCATGAAGCGATCGAACTCTTCCTGGTCCTTGGCGCGGCGCAATTCGCGGGCATATTCATCGAACTCGCTCAGCATCTCGTCGAGCTTGCGGCGTTCCTCGGCAAGCCGCTCGAGTTCCTTTTCGCGCCAGTCGTCGAAAGCGACGTTGCCGGTGCGTGCGGAGCCATGGCCCCAGCGCGCGGCCCTGTCGGAACCGCGGCGGCAACCGGCGAAGATGCCGTCGGTGGCGCGGTTGACGTCGCGCTTGAAGCCCTCGAGCCGGTCGCCCCAGATGATGTAGGCGAGCATGGCTAAGCCGAGCGGCCAGAACACCATGAACCCGATCACCATCAACGCGATGGTCGCCGGCGTCCAGGCCGGACGGATCAATGCAGATGTGTTCATTTCTCCCAATCCTTCAGTTGGAGACAGCCAATTCCGGCTGCGTGGAATCGAAATGGGATGAAGAAAACGGCGATTCAAGACAGCAGCCGCCAAAACCGGACAAGCGGCTGAAATGATTATCGCTTTTTGAGCTTTTCGAGGAAAAGAGCAGCCAGACCCCGTAAGGGGGCAATGTCGCCGACGGTTCTGCAGTGAAAATCCAGCGCCGATCGCGTCTGCTGGCTGAGTGCAATGGTTTGACGCTTCGAAGCCGTCCGTTCAAAAATCCAGAGGCGCATTGTCGACGACCTCTTTCATCACGAAGAAGGTTCTCGTCTGGCGAACGCCAGGCAGTGCGATCAATTGGTCCCCGTGGATTCGGTTGAAATCCGCCATGTCACCAACCCTGATCTTCAGAAAATAGTCGAAGTCGCCTGCCACCAGATGGCAGTCGAGGATGAATTTCAGCTTGGCGACGGCCTTTTCGAATTCCACGAAACTCTCCGGGGTCGAACGGTCGAGTACGACGCCAACCATCACCAACGCGCCTCTGTCGACCTTCTGCGGGGTCACCATCGCCCTGACATGGCTGATGTAGCCTTCATCGAACAGGCGTTGCGTCCGGCGGTGGCACGTCGCCGGGCTAACAGCGACCGACTGCGCCAGCTCCGCATTGGTCAGTCGCCCATTGCCCTGGAGCAGGCGCAACATTTTCAGGTCGATCCGGTCGAGCGCTGCGCGCATGAAAGATTCTTCCGTTATTCGGATTAAGACTCGAATATATATGACATTTCAATGCCATGAAGCGATATTTTGGATATTCTGGGCTCGATCTTTGAGAGTACATTTCACGGCAGAGCTGATAGTGTTCATCGCACCACACCGCAATGAATGGAACAAGCGAGGGCACTCTCATGCTCGAGAAATTCGAACGTTATCCGCTCACATTCGGGCCGACCCATATCGAGAAACTGGAGCGGCTTGGTGGTCATCTCGGCGGGAAGGTCGATCTCTATGCTAAGCGGGAGGATTGCAATTCCGGCCTTGCCTTCGGTGGCAATAAACTGCGCAAGCTCGAATACATCGTCCCGGACGCGATCGCCTCAAACGCCGACACGCTGGTGTCGATCGGTGGCGTCCAATCCAACCATACGCGCATGGTGGCGGCCGTCGCGGCGAAGATCGGCATGAAATGCCGCCTCGTGCAGGAAAGCTGGGTGCCCCACGAGGACGCCGTCTACGATCGCGTCGGCAATATCCTTTTGAGCCGGATCATGGGCGCTGATGTCCAGATGGTCGATGAGGGTTTCGACATCGGGATTAGGGAAAGCTGGGAACAGGCAATCGCGGATGTGAAGGCCAAGGGTGGCAAACCCTATCCAATTCCGGCCGGGGCTTCGGTACACAAATATGGCGGCCTGGGCTATGTCGGCTTTGCCGAGGAGGTCCGCGCGCAGGAGAAGGAGCTCGGCTTCGCCTTCGACTACATCGTCGTTTGTACCGTCACCGGTTCGACTCACGCCGGCATGCTGGTCGGCTTCGCCAAGGACGGCCGCGAGCGCAAGGTGATCGGCATCGACGCATCCTGCACCCCGGCGCAGACCAAGGCGCAAGTGCTCAAGATCGCGCAGAGCACCGCGACGCTGGTCGAACTCGGCAAGGATCTCGATGAGAACGATGTCGTCCTGATCGAAGATTATGCCTATCCGGTCTACGGCGTCCCCTCGCAGGAGACGAAGGAAGCAATCCGTCTCTGCGCGCGTCTTGAAGGCATGATCACGGATCCGGTCTATGAGGGAAAATCCATGCAGGGCATGATCGATCTCGTGAGCAAGGGTTATTTTCCCAAGGGATCGAAAGTGCTCTACGCCCACCTTGGCGGCGCTCCGGCCATCAACGGATATGCTTATACGTTCCGCAACGGCTGAATCTATCCCGCCTGCCGCACCATCGCGTCCACCGCCCGCACCAGCATGTCGAGATCCTGCGGCCGCGACAGGCGGTGGTCGCCGTCCGGAATGAGCGACAGCGTGACGTCGTCGGCCGGCAGCAGGCTGACCAGCTTCAGCGCATGGCTCGACGGCACGTCGGGATCGGCCAGCCCTTGCAGGATGTGGACCGGACAGTGCGTGTCGATCGGCCCGGTCATCACCCGGTTGTTGCGGCCGTCCTCGATCAGTGCGCGCGTGTAGATGTACGGTTCGGCGGAATAGTCCGACGGCTCCTCGAAAAAGCCCTTTTTCCTGAGGTTGCGCTTCTGCGCCCCGGTCAGCACCGGCTCCACCAGTTCGAATGTGAAATCGGGCGCCGGGGCCAGCAGCACAAGGCCGGCGACGCTGTTCTCGCCCGCCTTGCGCAATTCCTGCACCATGCGCAGCGCGATCCACGCGCCCATCGACGAGCCGACCAGGATTTGCCTGCCCTGGGTGAAACGGCGGTAAACGGCCAGGCTCTCGCCCAGCCATTTCGAGATGGTGCCGTCGGCAAAGGCGCCACCCGATTCGCCGTGGCCGGAATAATCGTGGCGGAGAAAGGCGCGGCCTTCTTTGCGCGTCCATTCCGACAGTGTTTCGGCCTTGGTGCCCAGCATGTCCGATTTGTAGCCGCCAAGCCAGACGATACCGGGCTCGGCACCTGCCGCATGCCTGACGGCGATGCTCGTCCCGTCGACGTCCAGGAAGATCGGGGTGGTGCTCATGGTGTATTCCCTCACGCCGGTCTTTTGGCACAGCAAGGCATTCAACGAAAAGTGCTCCGCCACTTTCTTCGCTTGGTGCAGAGGAGCATTCCATCGGGCAGGTGATTTCCTGAGAATGCTGTGCTATTGACTCCGACCGCGCGCTCACCACATTGCGCGTTCGCAATTCTGAACTGAAGAACCCCTTAACGAAACGGCTCAAGGAGACCACGACCATTCGCAGACCTTTCAAAGCAGCGGCGCCCACCAAGGAAGGCCCGCGCTCCAACCGTGACATCCGGGTTCCCCGGGTCCAGCTAATCGACGCCGAAGGCCAGAACCGCGGCGATGTCTCCATCAACGACGCATTGCTGCTCGCCGAAGAGGCGGGGCTCGATCTGGTCGAGATATCGCCCAATGCAGTGCCGCCCGTCGTAAAAATCCTCGATCTCGGCAAGCTGAAATACGCCAACCAGAAGAAGGCGGCCGAGGCGCGCAAGAACCAGAAGGTCATCGAGATCAAGGAGATCAAGATGCGCCCGAACATCGACAGCCACGACTATGAGACCAAGATGAAGGCCGTCCGGCGCTTTTTCGAGGAAGGCGACAAGGTCAAGCTGACATTGCGCTTCCGCGGTCGCGAGATGGCGCATATGGAACTCGGCATGCAGCTTCTGAACAAGGTTCGCGAGGAAGTGGCGCCCATCGCCAAGGTCGAAGCCGAACCGAAGCTCGAAGGCCGCCAGATGATGATGGTGCTGGCGCCCCGCTAAAGCGCGTTGCGCTTTAGTTCTGTTTTGTGCATGTCGTTGTCGCAAAACCGCTGCGCACTTTTGGGCGACGTGCATAAAATCCGCCTGAATCATGTTGCAAGGCGTCCCGGCGATCGGCGGGGCGCCTGTTTTCTTGACCAGACGCTGCGATCGCCGGCGAGAGCAACGACGCTCTGGTTCCCTCGACGATCGGATTCCCGACATGGTCAATGACGTCAAGCATTCGGAAGCCAAATATGGGCTGGGCAGCTACCAGCACACGCGCAGGATGGTGCTTGCCGTCGTCGTCGTCGTCCTGTTCGCGATGCTTTTGTTCGGGCAGTCGGTTTTTCCGCCCGATACGCCTGTGCATGAAACAATCGAAATGGTTGGCGTCGTGCTGATCTTTCTCGGCATTGTCGGACGCTTGTGGTCGACGCTCTATATCGGCGGTCGCAAATCCTCCGAAGTGGTGACCGGCGGACCGTATTCGATTACGCGCAACCCACTCTATGTCTTCTCTACTTTAGCTGCCGCCGGTGTCGGCGCACAGATCGGCTCCATCACCGCCACGATCGGCTTTGGAGCGCTCTGCGCGGGTGCCTTTTACATCGTTATCCTGCGCGAGGAGAAATTCCTCAAGCAGGCTCTCGGCGCGCCATACCAGGCCTACCTGGCGAAAGTGCCGCGCTTCTTCCCGAAACTGTCGCTGTATCAGGAAGGCGACACCGGCAGCTTCAAGCCGCGCCTGCTGCGAACCACGCTGCTGGACGGGCTGGTGTTCCTCGTTGCCTTGCCGGCTTTCGAACTGATCGACGGCGCCCAGCAGTCCGGCATATTGCCGGTGCTGTTCCGTTTCCCCTGAGTACAGTGTTGCTGAGTACAGTGTTGCTGAGCACGGGGTGTTGCACGCGCTCCCGCTTTGACGTATAGGACCGCCGTTCCCAAAAAACCGCCCGGCAGGGCATGCCGTGGCGGTTTCATTTGCTTTTCGGGCTTTGGTCGGCCTGAAGCGAACAAAAAGCGCATTGGTGCGCATATAAACGGAGTAGCAAAATGCCCAAGATGAAGACCAAATCGGCCGCCAAGAAGCGGTTCAAGATCACAGGTACGGGTAAAGTTCTGTCGGCTGCGGCCGGCAAGCGTCACGGCATGATCAAGCGTTCCAACAAGTTCATTCGAAATGCCCGCGGCACGATGGTTCTGGCTGAACCGGATGGCAAGAAGGTCATCAAGAATTTTCTGCCGAACGGCCTCTAGGGCATGATGCCAAAAAGTTGCAGACTTTTTGGAAACATCATGCGCCAAAATAAGAGCATTCGGTCTGGACACGCATTTGTTTTACGCAATTCCGAACGGAAAACCGCCAGGCACTTTTCCTGGAATTGCTTTTAAGGAGATCATGACATGGCACGCGTAAAGAGAGGCGTCACCTCGCACGCCAAGCACAAGAAGGTCCTGAAAGCCGCCAAGGGTTTTTACGGCCGCCGCAAGAACACCATTCGCATCGCCAAGCAGGCGGTGGAAAAGTCGCTGCAGTACGCCTATCGCGACCGCAAGAATCGCAAGCGTTCGTTCCGCGCGCTGTGGATCCAGCGCATCAATGCGGCGACGCATGAGCATGGCCTGACCTATGGCCGTTTCATCGACGGTCTCAACAAGGCCGGGATCGAGATCGATCGCAAGATCCTGTCGGACATGGCCATCCACGAGCCGCAGGCCTTCGCCGCACTCGTGGCCAAGGCCAAGGTCGCGCTCGAATACCTGAAGAATACCACGCCGAATGCTTTTGAAAGCGCTGTCGCTTAAGACCAGCGCTTCCCAAGCTATTCGACACTTGATTTGGGAAACCCGCGCTGGCAGGGCTGGCGCGGGTTTTTCTTTGCTTCCAATCGGATATGGAACATGAGTGACATGGAAACTCTCGAAAATTCCCTGATGGCCGAGATCGCCTCGGCCGCCGACGAGCAGGCGATCGAGGCGGTGCGTGTCTCGGCCCTCGGCAAGAAGGGCTCGGTTTCCGAGATGCTGAAGACGCTCGGCTCGATGAGCGCCGAGGAGCGACAGGTCAAGGGCCCGGCAATCAACGGCCTCAAGAACCGCGTCACCGAGGCACTTTCGGCGCGCCGCGCCGAGCTGAAAGATGTGGCGATCACGGCACGGCTTGCCGCCGAGAAGGTCGACGTCAGCTTGCCGGTCAGGCAATCGCCGGCCGAGCGCGGCCGCATCCATCCGATCAGCCAGGTTATCGACGAGATCGCGGCGATTTTCGGCGATCTCGGCTTTGCCATCGCCGAAGGTCCGGACATCGAGACCGACTATTACAATTTCACCTCGCTGAACTTCCCGGAAGGCCACCCGGCGCGCGAGATGCACGACACGTTCTTCTTCCAGCCGGACGAGCAGGGGGAGCGCAAGCTTTTGCGCACCCACACCTCGCCGGTGCAGATCCGCACCATGGAGATGCAGAAGCCGCCGATCCGCATCGTCATTCCCGGCAAGACCTACCGGCAGGATTCCGATGCCACCCACTCGCCGATGTTCCATCAGGTCGAGGGGCTGGTGATCGACAAATCGGCCAACGTCGCCAACATGAAATGGGTGCTGGAGGAGTTCTGCAAGGCCTTCTTCGAAGTGCCGAGCGTCAAGATGCGCTTCCGGCCGTCCTTCTTCCCGTTCACCGAGCCCAGCCTCGAGGTCGACATCCAGTGCGACCGTTCGCGGCCCGGCGAGGTGCGCTTCGGCGAGGGCTCGGACTGGATGGAGATCCTCGGCTGCGGCATGGTCCACCCCAATGTGCTCCGTTACGGTGGCCTCGATCCCGACGAATACCAGGGCTTCGCCTGGGGCATGGGCATCGACCGCATCGCCATGTTGAAATACGGCATGCCGGATCTGCGCGCCTTCTTCGACGCCGATGTGCGCTGGCTGTCGCATTACGGTTTTAGGCCGCTTGACATGCCGACGCTGTTCGGGGGCTTGAGCGCGTGACGACCGGGCCGCAGCAAATCCGCGGGCAGCTCGCCTTCCTGCACATGTCCGACGCGCGGCCGCATAGCTTCAAGTGCAGCGTGCCCAGACCAGACGGAACACAGTCATGAAACTCACCCTCTCCTGGCTCAAGGATCATCTCGAGACCGACGCCTCGCTGGCGGAAATCGTCGAGCGTCTCACCTCGATCGGCCTCGAGGTCGAGCATGTCGACGACCGGGCGAGCCTGGCCCCCTTCGTCATCGCCAAGGTGCTGACGGCGGTCCAGCATCCCGACGCCGACCGGCTTCGCGTGCTGACCGTCGACACCGGCGACGGCAAGCCGCCGGTGCAGGTCGTGTGTGGAGCGCCGAACGCCCGCGCGGGCCTGATCGGCGCCTTTGCAGCACCGGGCACCTATATTCCCGGCATCGACGTGACGCTGACCGTCGGCAAGATCCGCGGCGTTGAAAGCCACGGCATGATGTGCTCCGAGCGCGAGCTCCAATTGTCCGAGGAGCATGACGGCATCATCGACCTTCCTGCCGATGCGCCGGTCGGTACCAGCTTCGCCGCCTATGCCCATCTCGACGACCCGCTGATCGAGATCAATCTGACGCCGAACCGGCCGGATGCGACCAGTGTCCATGGCATCGCCCGCGATCTGGCGGCGAGCGGGCTCGGCACGCTGAAGAGCGCGCCGATAGAGCCGATCCCCGGCAAGGGCGAGACGCCGGTCAAGGTGACGATCGAAGCGCCGGAGCTCTGTCCCGGCTTTGCGCTGCGCCTGGTGCGCGGCGTCAAGAACGGACCGTCGCCGAAATGGCTGCAGCAAAGGCTTCTCGCCATCGGCTTGAGGCCGATCAGCGCGCTCGTCGATATCACCAATTACGTCACCTTCGACCGCGGCCGGCCGCTGCATGTCTTCGACGCCGGGAAGGTCACCGGCAATCTCGCCGTGCGCCGGGCACGCGATGGCGAAAAGGTGCTGTCGCTCGACGGCCGCGAATACACGCTGACGCCGGAGATGTGCGTGATCGCCGACCAGGACGGCATCGAATCGATTGCCGGCATCATGGGCGGCGAGCATTCCGGCTGCGACGAGAACACCACCGACGTGCTGATCGAGTCGGCGCTTTGGGACCCGATCACCACCGCCCGCACCGGCCGCACACTCGGCATCATCACCGACGCGCGCTATCGGTTTGAGCGCGGCGTCGACCCGGAAATGATGGTTCCCGGCTTGGAGCTGGCAACGAAGCTGGTGCTCGATTTCTGCGGCGGTACGCCGGCGCAAACCGAAGTCGTCGGCTATGCCGGCCATCAGCCGAAGATCGTCTCGTTCCCATTGTCGGAAGTGAAGCGGCTGACCGGCATCGAAGTGCCGCGCTCGACAAGCCTCGACATTCTTGCCCGCCTCGGCTTCAGGCCGGAGGGCACGGGCGATGTCGTCAATGTGGCGGTCCCGTCCTGGCGGCCGGATGTCGACGGCAAGGCCGACCTGGTCGAGGAGGTCATGCGCATCCACGGCGTCGACAACATCGCGCCGCAGCCGCTCGGTTCGCACGATGCGGTCAACGCCAGGATCCTCACTGTGCTGCAGATCCGCACCCGCGCCGCCAAGCGGGCACTTGCCGTGCGCGGCATGATGGAGGCCGTCACCTGGTCGTTCATTCCGGCAAAACACGCCGAATTGTTCGGCGGCGGCCAGCAGGCGCTGAAGCTTGCCAACCCGATCGCCGCCGATATGTCGGACATGCGGCCGTCGCTGCTGCCGGGGCTGATTGCGGCAGCACAGCGCAATGCCGACAAGGGCATCGGCGATGTCGCGCTGTTCGAAGTGTCGGGCACTTATGAGGGCGATGGTGCCGACCAGCAGCGGCGCGTTGCCGCCGGCGTGCGGCGCGGCACCGCCAGGCTCGAGGGCTCCGGCCGCCATTGGGCCGGCAATGCCGGCGCCGTCGGCGTCTTCGATGCCAAGGCCGATGCGATCGCAGCACTCGAAGCCTGCGGCGCGCCGGTCGAGCGGCTGCAGATCGAGGCTGGCGGCCCGGCCTGGTATCATCCCGGCCGCTCCGGCACGATCAAGCTTGGGCCGAAGGTAATCCTTGGCACGTTTGGCGAGTTCCACCCGAAGACGCTGGAGGGGCTTGACGTCTCCGGCCCGCTTTGCGGCTTCGAAGTGTTCATCGATACCGTGCCCGAGCCGAAGGCCAAGCCGACGCGAACAAAGCTGAGGCTTGATCTGTCCGCCTTCCAGGCGGTCAAGCGCGATTTCGCCTTCGTCGTCGACAAGGCGGTCGAAGCCGGCACACTCGTTCGCGCCGCCCTTGCCGCCGACCGGAAGCTGATTTCCGGCGTCTCGGTGTTCGATGTTTTCGAGGGTGCAGCGCTCGGCGCGGCGAAAAAATCGATCGCCATTGAAGTGTCGATCCAGCCGGTCGAAAAGACGCTGACCGATGAGGATTTCGAGGCGCTGGCCAAGCGCATCGTCGATAATGTCGGCAAGCAGACCGGCGGCGTGCTGCGGACGTAAGGGGATGCTCTGATGGACCACAAGCTCTCCATCAACTGGCTGGCAACGCATATCGGGACTGTCGATGGGTTCCTGGACGACCAGGAATGCGCCGATCTGATCGCCGACAGCGAACGGCGTGGTTTTGAGGCAGCCAAGGTAAACAGCGCCGGCGGCGCGAGCGTGATGACGGAACTCCGCAACAACGACCGTGTCGTTTTTGATGACGAGGATCTTGCCGACCTGCTTTTTGCGCGGGCGCGCCCGATGCTCTATCGCGGCCTCGGCGACTGGCGGCTGACTGGGCTGAATGAGCGTTTCCGCTTCTATCGCTACGGGCCGGGCCAGAAGTTCGATTGGCACAATGACGGCTATTTCGAGCGCAATGCCTCGGAGCGCAGCCAGTTTACCTTCATGATCTATCTGTCGGATGGATTTGAAGGGGGCGGAACCTCGTTTCGCGGCGAGATGCCGGGTTATGCCGGCACCAGCCTGGTGGTGAAACCCAGGAAAGGCATGGCGCTGGCCTTCTATCATCCGATCGAACACCGCGGCGACGAGGTGCTGTCGGGGCGCAAGTACATCATCCGAACGGACGTGATGTACAAGCGCCAATGAAACGCTGTCCGTTCTGCCGCTGAGCTAAATGCACCTGACCCCGCTGGAAGTGTTTTTCGTCAAGGAGTTCTGCCGTTCCGCCGGCGTTTCTCCTGACATGATGCGTGCGCTGAAAGTCAAAGACCGCAGCCGCGATCCTGTGGGGTTCATGACCACAATCGTTGCCTCATCGGTTCCCCCGGAATTGCGCTTTGAGAGTCGAGTGTTCAGTTCGCTTCGGGTAGCGTGCGTTGGACCTGACCAGCTTCTTTGCGGCATGGTGCTGTTCTTCGATGAGATTGAAGGAAAGCTAGATGCGATCGAAGGCTTTGTGTATGGCGAAGAATGGCCGTCAATCGAGGAGCCAGTCTTCTGGTCCGAGACCGACCGAACAATGAGCCTTGGGCGGGAGGGAAACTAGCCTGCAGAAATGGGCGTCACGACGCCCTTTCCGATAATTGCACAACGGATGGCGCGCTGAGGATCTAGAGGGGTTGCCGGCAGATGGCGAATCGCCGTCCAAGGGACGATGGACCATTTGCGCTATTCAGGGCTGCCCTTCGAGGAACAGCGTGCAGTCTTTCTCGATATCGTCTCAGCCGATCCGCTGGTCGGTGAGACGCTGTCGCGGGTACGGGTGCTAGGCCTGCCGGACTGGCTGGTCGTCTCAGGCGCGCTTTACAACAGCGTCTGGAATCATCTGACCGGAAAGCCCTTGGGGTACGGCATCCGGGATGTCGACCTGTTCTATTTCGATGAGAGCGATCTGTCCTATGAAGCCGAGGACACGGTCATCCGCCGGGCGGCGAAGCAGTTCGAAGGACTGACGCTGCCGGTCGAAGTGCGCAACCAGGCGCGGGTGCATCTGTGGTTTGAGGCGCGCTTTGGCGGTTCCTATCCCAGACTGTCGTCGTCCGCCGAGGCGCTGTCCTATTTCGCTTCGAAAACCCATGCGGTCGGCGTTAGATTCGGCACCGATGGGCAACTCGCGCTCGTGGCGCCGTTCGGGCTCGACGACATCTTCTCGTTTCGCGTTACCCCGAACCGTGCACTGGATAATCGGCAGACGCACGAGATGAAGGGCGCGCGTGCCAGGGAGAACTGGCCGGAGATCAGTGTCGTGCCTTGGTAGGAAATGTCGGCGCGAGGCACCCCCTCTGCCCTGCCGGGCATCTCCCCCTCAAGGGGGTGTTTGGACCGGAGACATCGCGAACAGGTGTGCGAGGACATCGCGAACAGTGCTCCATGCTATCTCTCGACGAGGTTGAGGTCGA
>NZ_JAMYSY010000013.1:0-143815 GCF_040322175.1 Mesorhizobium sp. M0185
CATCTGCCATGTGATGACACGGCCCGAACCCAAGATGCTCCAAGGCGAGCTTCAGCGAATATGTGCCAGTGCGACCCATGCCTGCGCCAATGACATATAGAGCCATGAGCACCCCCCGACGATTTCAATTGGTCAAAATACCGCTGTTTCCTTTACTTCGCTATATGTTTTGAAGGTCAGCTCCCGGTCGAACTCGGTCATTCAGGGTGATTGGGTTTGATCTTATCCCGCAGCGCGGACAGGCTCTCCTTCCTGGAAGGCGGCGAGCGCCGCCTTCAGCCCGTCGGGCCCGGTCGCGACAATCTGCGGCGGCGGCGAAAAGCCGGCGCCGAGCATCTTGCGGCCAAGCATGTGGTCGCCGGGCCGGTTGACCGATTCGATGCCGAGCAGCCGGCTTCCGGCATAGTGGTAGATGGAGAATTTGTTCTCGACCACGTCGCCCAGCACGACATGGCTGTCGCCACCCGCAATCAGGCCGACCATCTGCAGCTTCATGTCACCGATATCGGACCAGAACCACGGCACTGCCGAGTAATTGTCGGTGTGGCCGACGATGGTGCGCGCGGCGAGCCGCGCCTGGTCAGTGGCGTTCTGTACCGATTCCAGCCGCACATCGCCGCCGGTGAACCAGTGCCGGTAGGAGGCGGCATCGCCGATGGCGAGGATTTCCGGCACCGACGTACGCATCTGCTGGTCGACGCGGATGCCGTTGCCGATGGCAATGCCGGCGGCTTCGGCCAGTTCGACATTCGGCACGACGCCGATGCCGATGACGACCATCTGCGCCGGCAATCTTTCGCCGGATGAGGTGATTGCAGCCGAAACACGGCCGTTCTCGTCCTCCAGCCGTTCGATGGTGGTGCCGGTAAGGATGCGCACACCGGTGGCCTCCAGCCGCTGGCGCACATGGCCGGCGATGACCGGTGCCACGGCGCGGCCGAGCAGCCGGTCGACCGCCTCGACCACCGTAACCTTGCGGCCTGCCGCGGTGAGCGTCGCGGCAATCTCCAGGCCGATGAAGCCGCCGCCGAGGATGACGACCTCCTCGCTTTGCGCGCTCAATTCGCGGATCAGGCGGGCATCGCCGAGCGAGCGCAGCGACACAACGCCGGAAAGCTCCGAACCCGGCAGCGGCAGCAGGCGCGGCCGCGCGCCGGTGGCGAGGATCAGCCGGTCGAACGGCAACACACCGCCGCCCGATATCTCCAGCCTGCGGCCGCCTACGTCGATCCGCTCGACCCGGATGCCTGGCCGGAAGTCGATGGCGCTGCCGGTATAAAAAGCCTCGCCGCGCAACGGCTGCGGCTTTGCTTGCTGATCCTTGATGAAGGTCTTCGACAGCGGCGGCTTGTGGTAGGGCAATTCGTTTTCGTCGCCGACCAGGATCACCGGGCCGTCATAGCCTTCTTCGCGCAGGCTGGCGGCCGCTTGCACGCCCGCATGACCCGCACCGACAATGACGACCCCGTTCTTCATAGCAGCCCGATTCCTCATCCAAATCTAGGACGTCTCGCCAGGTGGCGATTGTCCGGCGCCGCCGCAAGAGCGCCGATCCGGGTCGCACCCGGAACGGCCGCCTGTCAACTGCGTCATGCGCCGGCATTCCTCATACGTCGGTGTTAAAGTTGACAGTTCTAGTTTAGAATAATTCTAAACTGTTGTTTCAATTGAATTTTTTCTATGCCACCAGTTGACATCCGGCGTCTTCGCCGTTTTATGGAAGCTCGCGCGTCAGCGCATCCCTTTGATGTCTGGGCCTTGAACCCTTTCGATTGGAGGCATTTCGGTGTCTTTCTTCCGCGAACCGCGCGATGGCGCGACCCTTCTTTGCCCGCTGGCAACTGCCCGCCGCGGCGCCGGCATTTCATTGATTCCCGAGGAGAGACAATCATGAGAACGATGATGACCGCGCGGTATGGCGGCAGGCTTGCAGCGATCGGCGCCACCGCGATGCTGACGGCGGCCGTGTTCGTGCTGCCGGCCAAGGCGCAAACCGATGCCAAGGCGGTCATCAAGACCTATTCCGACATTGCGCTCGCCAAATACGAGGATTCGCTGATCACGGCCGAGGCGCTCGACAAGGCCGTCGATGCGCTGCTCGCCAAGCCATCTGCCGAAACGCTGAACGCCGCCCGCGAGGCCTGGAAGGCATCGCGCGTTCCCTATCAGCAGACCGAGGTCTATCGCTTCGGTAACGCGATCGTCGACGACTGGGAAGGCAAGGTGAACTCCTGGCCGCTCGACGAAGGCTTGATCGACTATGTCGCCAAGAGCTACGGCACCGAGTCGGACGCCAACGCGCTCTACACCGCCAATGTGATCGCCAACAAGTCGATCGAGATCAACGGCAAGAAGATCGACGCCACCGACCTGACGCCGGAGTTCCTCTCCGGCACCCTGCAGGAGGCCGGCGGTATCGAGGCCAATGTGGCGACCGGCTATCACGCCATCGAATTCCTGCTTTGGGGCCAGGACCTGCACGGCACCGGTCCGGGCGCCGGCGAACGGCCCTACACCGATTACGACCTCGCCAATTGCACCGGCGGCAATTGCGACCGTCGCGGACAGTATCTGAAATCGGCGAGCGACCTTCTGGTTTCCGATCTAAAAGATATGGTCGACGACTGGAAGGAAGGCGGCGCCGCCCGCAAGAACCTTGTCGATGGCGAGCCGAACACCGCCATTTCGACCATCTTCACCGGCATGGGCTCGCTGTCCTATGGCGAGCTCGCCGGAGAGCGGATGAAGCTCGGCCTCTTGTTGCACGACCCGGAAGAGGAGCACGATTGCTTCTCCGACAATACCTACAACTCCCATCTTTACGATGCGATCGGCATCCGTGCCGCCTATCACGGCAGCTACAAGCGGCTCGACGGCACTGTCGTCGAGGGGCCGTCGGTGGCCGACATGGTCAAGGCGGCCGACCCGGCGGTTGCCAAGGAATTGTCGGACAAACTGGACGTCACCGTCGCCAAGATGGAGGCCATCAAGGCGCGGGCGCTTGCCGGCGAGGCCTATGACCAGCAGATCGGAGAAGGCAACACGGAAGGCAATGCCACTGTGCACGCGGCGATCGACGCGCTGGTCGATCAGACCAAGTCGATCGAACGCGCCGTCGGTACCCTGAAGCTCAATGCGATAGCCTTCGAGGGCTCGGACAGCCTCGATTCACCGGACAAGGTGTTCCAATAGACTATCGAAACCACCAGCCGCGCGACGCAACGAAGCGCCGTTAGCCAGAGCGACAAATGCTGATCTGCCATTGCAACATCATCACCGAAAAGGAGATAGAGCAGACGATCGTCGGACTGCTGGATGAGGACCCCTGGCAGCTGATCGTGCCGGCGAAGGTCTATCACGCCATGCACAAGCGCGGTCGCTGTTGCGGCTGCTTCCCAAATGTGGTCGAAACGATCATTCGGGTCACCGAAAATTACCATGCCCGCTCGGCGGCGAGTGGCGTGGACATCGTTTCACACCTGGATCGCGTCAGAGGCCTGCGCGTCCAATACGGGAGCAGAACCCATGAAAGGCGAACAGCAGATCATAGAGCGGCTTAACGAGGCTCTGTTTCTGGAACTTGGGGCGGTCAATCAATACTGGGTGCATTTCCGGCTGCTGGAAGACTGGGGATACGCCAAGCTAGCGAAGAAGGAACGCGCTGAATCGATCGAGGAAATGCACCATGCCGACCGGCTCGTGGCGCGCATCATCTTCCTCGAGGGCCATCCGAACCTGCAGTCCGTGGCGCCGCTGCGCATCGGGCAGAATGTCAAGGAAGTGCTCGAATCCGATCTTGCCGGCGAATATGACGCGCGCACCGCCTACAAGCGTTCGCGCGAGGTTTGTAACGAAGCAGGCGACTACGTGACGATGAAGCTGTTCGAGGAATTGCTGGCTGACGAGGAAGGTCACATCGACTTCCTCGAGACGCAACTCGACCTGCTCGCCTCGATCGGCGAAGAAAAGTACGGCCAACTCAACGCAGCGTCGGCCGACGAGGCGGAATAAGGACATGCCGGAATGCGGCGCCCCCTAGATTTCATGCGCCGCTTGCGGCCGGCCGAGCATTGTGGCCTGCCGCCTCCGCGATACGGTATCCTTCGCGGCGCCTTTCTTGCCGTGGTGGCGACGCTCACAGCCTCGGCGCTGGCCGGGGCGCCGCAACCGGCGGGGCTTGCCACCAGCCGCACGGATCTGACGCCGAAGGATCTGGCGCGCGTCATCGCCATCACCAGGCCGACCAGCGATTTCTCCAAGCCCGAGCAATTCGAGCTGATGCAGGGCGGCGCCGGCACCTCGAAGAAGGACGTCAACAAGGACGCCTTCTCGCAATCCTCCGCCAACATCAGCTTCGAGGAAGAGGGTACCTTCAAGCTCGGCAATGCCATTTTCCGCAAGAACTGGGTGTCCTCGCCATCCTCGACACAAGCCTCGGATGGGCTCGGTCCGTTGTTCAACGAGCGCGCATGCCAGAACTGTCATCTGAAGGACGGCCGCGGCCATCCGCCCGAAGGCGACAGCGGCACCACCTCGATGTTCCTGCGCCTGGCAAGGGAAGCCAGTACCGAGGAGGAGAAAGCCGCGCTCGCCGATCACAAGGTGCTCAACTTTCCCGACCCGGTCTATGGCACGCAGCTGCAGGAATTGGCCGTTCCCGGCCTGCAGGGCGAAGGCAGGATGCATGTCGACTATCAGGACGAGAAGGTGAAATTGGCGGACGGCAGCACGGTGTCGCTGCGCAAGCCGAGCTATTCGGTCGACGGTCTCGCCTACGGGGCGCTCAATCCACACACCACGCTGTCGCCGCGCATGACGCCGCCGATGATCGGCCTTGGCCTGGTCGAGCAGATCGCTCCTGCCGACATCCTTGCGCGTGCCGATGCGGCCGACCGCGATGGTGACGGGATTTCCGGCAGGCCAAACATAATACGCGACGCCAGCAGCGGTGAACTGACGCTCGGCCGTTTCGGCTGGAAGGCGCAGGCGGCATCGATCCGCCAGCAATCGGCGGACGCTTTTGCCGGCGATATCGGCATTTCGACGCCTGAGGTGCCGAAGCACTGGGGCGATTGCAGCGCCGCGGAAAAGACCTGCCTTGCCCTACCTAACGGTGTACAGGAGCGCCTCGGTCCGGTCGAAGCGCCGCCGCCGGTCATGGACCTCGTGACCTTCTATTCGCAAAACCTTGCCGTGCCGGCCCGGCGCGATCTCGACAGACCGGACGTGCTCGCCGGCAAAAAACTGTTCTACGATATGGGCTGCATCTCCTGCCATACGCCGAAATTCGTCACCCGTCGCGGCACCCCGAACAAGGCGCAGGCCTTCCAGCTGATCTGGCCTTATTCCGATTTTCTGCTGCATGACATGGGACCTGGTCTTGCCGACGGACAGGCGGTGGGCGAGGCCACGGGAAGCGAATGGCGCACGCCGCCACTGTGGGGCATCGGGCTCACCCAGACCGTCAGCGGCAACACCTTCTTCCTGCATGACGGGCGCGCACGAAGCCTGGCCGAGGCGATTCTGTGGCATGGCGGCGAGGGCCAGAAGGCGCGTGACCGCTTTGCCGCTGCCGGTGCGGCCGACCGCGCCGCGCTGATCAAGTTTCTGGAGTCGCTCTGATGCGGAAGCGTCTTGCATTCGCTCTGATGCTGGTCCTCGCCGCTGCGCTGCCGGCATCCGCGGCGGTGAAGGCTTCGGATGTGATCCAGCGGGCGATCGACGGCTTCGTCCGCCCGGCCTATGCCAGACTGAATGACCATGCGGACAGCTTGGCCAAGACCATGCACGCGCTTTGCCAAGCGCCCTCGCGAGACAATCTCGATGCGGCACGCGCCGAATTCTCGGGTGTCGTGGATGCCTGGTCGGTGGTGGAAATCATCCGTTTCGGGCCGATCGCGGAAAACAACCGGCTTGAGCGCATGCTGTTTTGGCCGGACCGCAAGAGCATCGGCCTGAAGCAGGTGCAGGCAGCACTTGCCGGCAAGGATCCGACAGCCGCCGATCCGGCCCAGCTGGCTACAAAGAGCGTCGCCATGCAAGGGCTCGGCGCACTGGAATTCGTCCTCTACGGCGACGGAGCCGGTCAATTGGTCGGCAGGGACGACGCCTATCGCTGCGCCTACGGTGCGGCCATTGCCGGCAATGTCGAGATGATTGCCGGCGAGGTTGGCGATGCCTGGAACGAGCCCAACGGCTTTGCCGCGCTCTGGGCCAATCCGGGTCCGCAGAACGCGCTCTACCACGACGGAACTGAAGCGGTGACCGAACTGGTCGGCGTCTTCATCAACGAGCTGGAAATGGTCCGCGACGTACGCCTGAAAGGCTTCCTGGGCGCCAAGCCGGAGGCCGACAAACCGAAACAGGCGATCTATTGGCGCTCGCAAAACACCGCCCGCTCGCTGACCGGGAATCTGGCGGGCATGGACACGCTGTTCCAGGCCTCGCAGCTTGGCGACGCGCTGCCGGCCGATGCGCGCTGGATGGCAGAATCGGTCCACATCCAGCTCACCAACGGGATCGAGGCGGCCAAGGCGATCAGGGGACCGATCGACAAGGCACTTGCCGATCCGGCGCTGCGCCAGAAGCTCGACTATTTCTCGCTGGTGACATCCAGCCTGACGACCCTGATCGGCACCAGGCTGACCGCCGAATTCGGCCTGACCGCCGGGTTCTCGTCATTGGACGGCGACTGATCATGAGGACGCCGCTGATCGATCGGCGCGATTTCCTGAGGGCCGCAGGCGCTGGTTTCGTAGCGGCGATGGCGCCGTCGGCCTGGGCAAAGACACTCGACGCCGACGCGGTCTTCGCCACCGCTTTCGTCAAGCGCGACGGCAGCTATGGCGCGGCCGTCCTGTCCGAGGCCGGCAAGTTGTTGCACACGATCGATCTGCCCGATCGGGGCCACGGCGTTACCTTCGACCCGGTGTCCAAGCGTTCGGTGGTGTTTGCCAGGCAGCCGGGCACCTTTGCTGTCGTCTTCGACCACACCGGCCGCGATGAACCGCAGACCGTTGCCAGCATTGCCGGCCGGCATTTCTTCGGTCACGGCGTGTTCTCGGCCGACGGCACGCTGCTCTACGCCACCGAGAACGATTTCGACAATGCCGCCGGCGTCGTCGGCGTCTATGACGCGCATGCGAAATTCAAGCGCATCGGCGAGTTTCCGACCTACGGCACAGGCCCGCACGAGCTTTTGCTGCTTTCCGATGGCAGGACGATTGCTGTGGCCAATGGCGGCATCGAGACGCATCCGGATTATGGCCGCGCCGAGCTCAACATTGCCACGATGCGGCCATCCTACGTGCTGGTCGACCGTCTCACAGGCGATCTCACCGAAAAGCACGAATTGCCGCCGGCGCTGCACCAACTGTCGATCCGCCATATGGATGCCGACCGCTCCGGCACCGTCTGGTTCGGCTGTCAGTACAGGGGGCCGGGTACCGATCGTCCCCCACTGCTCGGCCGCGCGCCGCGCGGCATGGACTTGAAATTGCTCGACATGTCGCAGGACGTGCTCTCGGCCTTCAGGAACTATATCGGCTCGGTCGCCGCCAACCCTGCCGCCGGCACTATCGCCGTGTCTTCGCCTGAGGGCAATTCGCTCGCCGTGATCGACACGGCCAGCGGCCGCATCGTCGCCACCAAGGCGCTGGTCGAGGTTTGCGGCGTTGCAGCCGATGGGGAAAGCTTCATGGCGACGACCGGCGCCGGCGAAATCATCGAAGCCGGTGGTGCGACCCGTTCCGAGCCGGACTATGTCTGGGATAATCACGTGCTGCGTATCGAGCAGATCGGCTAGTCCTGGCACCGATTTGTGGCAGTTACGTTCGTCGAAACTTACCGTCTTGAACCTGAGCCGAAGCAAAGTCGCCTGACGATTTATCCATTATGCCCTTGCGGTGATGAGCCCTGGCGGGCAGAGGGAAGCTGTTTTCGAAACTGTCTCAACCGGCCGCTTCATGAATTTACTTGCCATCGACTGTGCCGCCAATCTCTGCGCCGCCTGCGTCTACGACGCGGCGGCTGGGAAGGAACTCGGCCGTTCGGTGATCGATCTTGGCAAGGGCCATGCGGAACATTTGATGGCCGTGATCGAGGGAGCATTGAAGGCGGCTGGAACCGATTATGCCAGCCTCGGCGCCATTGCCGTTTCCACCGGTCCGGGCTCCTTCACCGGTCTGCGCGTCGGCGTCTCGGCGGCGCGCGGCCTTGCGCTGGCGCTGAAAATCCCGGCGATCGGCGTGACGACTCTGGAGGCCCTGGCGGCGCAAGCGAGAGCGGCATTTCCCGGTCGCGCCGTGCTCGCCGCGCTCGATGCAGGGCGCGAGGAAATCCATGCGGCACTCTACGATGAAGCATCCGTTTTGATTTACGGTCCCTCGGTGACCACGCTCTCGCAAGCCGCCGCCATCGCGGTTGACAGCTCCGCGGTTCTCGCCGGTACGGCGGCAACGCAAATTGCCGCCTCGGCCGGGCGCGCCTTCGACGTCGGCGCGACAGCGGCCACCGCCGACATCGCCGTCTATGCCCGGCTGGCCGCCGCCCAACGTGCCGGTAAAAAGGGCAAGGGCGAAAAGCCGAAACCGCTCTATCTGCGCGGCGCCGACGCAAAGCCTCAGGGAGGCTTTATTCTATCGAGGCAAGACCATGATCCCAAAAAGTGGAAACCGGTTTTGGGAAAAGATCATGGTCCAAACGGAAACAAGTCCTGATGCGCATTCCCTTCCTCCAGTCGCGCCGCAGGGACTATGCGCTCGAGCCGTTGACGGTTGCCGATAGCGCGGCCATGTCGGTGCTGCATCGCGAGGATTTCGCGCGGCCGTGGACCGACGACGAATTCGCCGCGCTGCTCGAGCAGGACACGGTGTTCGGCTATGCCGCGCGCGAGACCGGACAGGGTGCCAAGCCGCCGGTCGGCTTCGTGCTGGCGCGGCTGGCGGCCGGCGAGGGGGAGATCCTGACGGTCGCGGTGGCACGCTCGCATCGGCGCCGGGGGCTCGGCTGGCAATTGATGGATGCGGTGCTGCGTGAACTGCACGCACAGCGCGCCGAGGCGCTTTTCCTCGAGGTCGACGAGACCAATGTCGCCGCGATCGCGCTCTACCGGCGGTTCGGCTTCCGCGAGGTCGGCAAGCGTGCCAACTATTACAAGTCGCCGGAGCAGGGCCCGACCGGCGCGCTTGTCATGCGCCGCGATCTTCGTTAGCCAAACGCCGGGGTGGTGCGGATGATCGGAAAAATCAGGATTTTCCTGGCGCTGGGGCTGGTTGTCGTCGGCTCGCTGGTGCTTGTGCCGCTGCAGATATTGTCGATGCGGACCGGGCTCTGGCGCGAGACCTTCATCCTGAAAATCTGGCACAGGATGATTGTCAGGACGCTGGGGCTGCGCATCCATGTCAAGGGAGCGCTGTCCGGCCGGCGCCCATTGCTGATTGCTGCCAACCACATCTCCTGGACCGACATCATGGTGCTGGGGTCGATGGTCGACGTGACGTTCATCGCCAGGGCCGATATGGCCGGCTGGCCGTTGATCGGCATGCTGTCGAAGCTGCAGCGCACGGTATTCATCGAACGTGAGCGTAAGCGTTCGTCGGGCGACCAGGCGAGCGAGATCGCCGGCCGCATGGCCAAGGGCGACGCCATGGTGCTGTTTGCCGAAGGCTCGACCGGCGACGGCAACATGATCCTGCCGTTCAAGAGCACGCTGTTCGGCGCCGCTACAATGGCGATTGCGGAAGGGGCGGCCGAACAGGTCTTCATCCAGCCGGTGGCGATCGTCTATACGCGCCTGCATGGCGTGCCGCTCGGCCGCCGGCATCGGCCGGTTGCCGCCTGGATCGGCGACGAGGAGCTGATGCCGCACCTCAAGGTGCTGATGGCCGAGGGCGCCCTCGACGTCGAGGTGCATTTTGGCGAGGCGATTGCTTTCTCCAAGGGCTCAAGCCGCAAGGAGACGGCAAAGCAGATGGAACGCCAGGTGCGCAAGATGGTGCAGGCGGCGCTCGCCGAACCGCGTCCGAGCCGGTAGGCTGCGCAGGTCCCGGCCAGATTCGTCTGTTTTTTGTCGGGGAAAGGCGCTAGAAGCCGCGAAATGGAATTGAACACGATAGAACGCGACGACATCGGCGCTGCCGCCGAAAACCTGGTCGTTCCGCCTGCCGCGACCAGAAAGGTCTTCGTCAAGACCTATGGCTGCCAGATGAACGTTTACGATTCGCAGCGCATGACCGATGCGCTGGCGGCCGACGGCTATGCCGCGACAGACGCTATCGGCGAGGCCGATCTGGTGCTGCTCAACACCTGCCACATCCGCGAAAAAGCGGCGGAAAAAGTCTATTCCGAACTTGGGCGCATCCGTGAGTTGAAGGCCGAGCGTGCAAAGGCCGGGCGCGAAATGCTGGTCGGCGTCGCCGGCTGCGTGGCGCAGGCCGAGGGTGCCGAGATCATCCGCCGCTCGCCGGCCGTCGACCTGGTCATCGGCCCGCAGACCTACCACCGGCTGCCCGGTGTGCTGGCGAGGGCGCGTGGCGGCGAAAAGATCGTCGAGACCGACTATGCCGTCGAGGACAAGTTCGAGTATCTGCCGCAGCCGAAGCGCGCCGAACTGATCAGGCGCGGCGTGACGGCGTTCTTGACCGTTCAGGAAGGCTGCGACAAGTTCTGCACCTTCTGTGTCGTGCCCTATACGCGCGGCACGGAAGTCTCGCGGCCGGTCGCACAGATCGTCGCCGAGGCCGAGCGCCTGGCAGATGCCGGCGTGCGCGAGGTGACGCTGCTCGGCCAGAACGTCAATGCCTGGCATGGAAGAGGCGAAAACGGCGAGGAATGGGGCCTTGGCCGGCTGCTGTTCAGGCTGGCCGAGATTCCAGGCCTGGCGCGGCTGCGCTACACAACCAGTCATCCGCGCGACATGGACGATGAATTGATCGCCGCCCATCGTGATTTGCCGACGCTGATGCCCTATCTACATTTACCGGTGCAGTCCGGCTCCGACCGCATACTCAAGGCGATGAACCGCAGGCATATGGCCAAAGACTATCTGACGTTGATCGACCGCATCCGTGCCGCACGGAACGATATTGCACTGTCGGGCGATTTTATTGTCGGCTTTCCCGGCGAGACGGAAGCCGATTTCGAGGCGACCATGCAGTTGGTCGAAGACGTCAACTATGCCTCGGCCTTTTCGTTCAAATATTCGCCGCGCCCCGGCACGCCCGGCGCCGAGATGAGCGATCACGTGCCGGAGGCCGTCAAGGACGAGCGCCTGCAGCGGCTGCAGGCGCTGCTGCTGAAACAGCAGCAGGATTTCGGCACCAGCCTGATCGGCAGGACCATCGACACGCTGATCGAAAAGCCGGGCCGCCAGGCCGGCCAGAAGGTTGGCCGCTCGCCCTGGCTGCAGCCGGTTATTGTTGATGAAAAGGCCGGCGAAATCGGTGACATTATCCAGGTACGAATCACGAAGACGGGCTACAACAGCCTGTTCGCCGAATTGGCCTGAAGGTCTCGGCAGATGAGGAGAGACGGTTGAGCGCTGCTGAAGTGAAGAACCTGCCCCAGAACCTACCCTCGGGGGCCTCGGATATCGCGCACATCGTACTGACTTTCGACAACAACAAGCTTGCCAGCGCCCTTTACGGCCAGTTCGACGAGAATCTGGCCCGACTCGAGCAGAAGCTCGGCGTCGATATCCGCTCGCGCGGCAATCAATTGACCATCAAGGGCTCTTCCTCGGCCGCCGAGCAGGCACGCCGCGCCTTGGACAATCTTTACGGCATTCTGCAGAAAGGCACCGACATCGGCCAGTCCGATGTCGATGGCGCCGTGCGCATGGCGATCGCCAGCGACGATCAGCTGACGCTGCCGACGCTGGAGCGCAAGGGCAAGGTGTCCGCCGCCCAGATATCGACGCGCAAGAAGACGATCTATGCCCGCTCGCTGAACCAAGACGCCTACATGCGCGCGCTGGAGCGGTCGGAACTCGTCTTCGGCATCGGCCCGGCCGGCACCGGAAAGACCTATCTGGCGGTGGCGCATGCGGCAATGCTGCTCGAACGCGGCATGGTCGAACGCATCGTGCTGTCGCGCCCCGCGGTCGAGGCCGGCGAACGGCTTGGCTTTCTGCCGGGTGACATGAAGGAGAAGGTCGATCCCTATCTGCGGCCGCTCTATGACGCGCTCTACGACATGATGCCGGCCGACAAGGTCGAGCGGGCGATTGCCGCCGAGGTCATCGAGATCGCGCCGCTGGCGTTCATGCGCGGCCGTACGCTGGCGCACGCTGCCGTCATACTCGACGAGGCGCAGAACACCACGCCGATGCAGATGAAGATGTTCCTGACCCGGCTCGGCGAGAACTCGCGCATGATCGTCACCGGTGATCCGACCCAGATCGATCTGCCGCCAAACACCAAGTCCGGCCTGGTCGAGGCGCTGAGAATCCTCGACGGCGTCACCGGCATGGTGACGGTCCGCTTCAACGAAGGCGACGTCGTCAGGCATCCGCTGGTCGCCGAGATCGTCAAGGCCTACGACCGGGACGGCAAGCTGGCCAGGGGTTTGGGTGTCGAAAGCTGATACGATTATGCGGCCGCATGGCTGAGGAGCAAAAGGCGGGGGGACCGCTTCCCGTCGAAATCGATATCGCGATCGAGGCGGGCGACTGGCCCGACGAGACGACGCTGACGCGGCTGGTCGACCACGCCGTCTCGGCCGCCTTTGCCGAAACCGGTGCCGACGGGCGTTCCGAGCTCAGCATCGTCTTTTCCGACGATGCCCGTATCCGCACGCTCAATGCCGGCTGGCGCGGCAAGGACAAGCCGACCAACGTCCTGTCTTTTCCCGCTTTTCCGTTTGCCAGGGGCGGGCCTCTGCCGCCGATGCTCGGCGACATCGTGCTGGCCGCCGAGACTGTCGCGCGCGAGGCGGCACTGGAAGACAAGCCCATCGAGGACCATATCTCCCATCTCGTCATCCATGGCCTGCTGCATTTGCTGGGCTATGATCACGAAACCGATGCCGAAGCGGAACTGATGGAAGCGACAGAGCGCGCAGCACTTGCGAGGCTTGCCATTCCCGATCCCTACACGTAATTACAAAAGACCAATTGACCGGACGATGATGAACGACAAACCAGAGACTGCCGCCCGCTCCGACGCCGGCAGTGTGATCAAGCCTTCCGAAACGACGGAAGAGGGCTCGAGTCCGAGTACCACGACCGGCAGCTTCGCCAGCGAGGCATCGCCTGCCGGTCCTTCCCTGTTCGATCGCGTGCTCGGGCTTTTCAGGCACCGCAACGGCACCAGCCTGCGCGAGGAGATTGCCGGTGCGCTTGCCGAAACGGCGAGCGATGCAGAATCCTTCTCCCCCGGCGAACGCGCCATGCTTAACAACATCCTGCGCCTGCGCGAAGTGCGCGTCGAGGACGTCATGGTGCCGCGCGCCGACATCGAGGCGGTCGAGATCACCACGAAGCTGGGTGATCTTCTGGGGCTGTTCGAGCAGTCCGGCCATTCCCGCATGCCGGTCTATTCGGAGACGCTCGACGATCCGCGCGGCATGGTTCATATCCGCGACGTGCTGGCGCACATCACCAAGGTCGCCCGCGTCAGAAAGGGCAGGACGACCAGGAAAACTCCGGTCGCGACGGTTCTCGATCTCGCCCAGGTCGATCTGGCGCGCACCATCGGCGATCTCAACCTGATCCGACCGGTGCTGTTCGTGCCGCCGTCGATGCTCGCCTCCGACCTGATGGGGCGGATGCAGACGACGCGGACCCAGATGGCTTTGGTCATCGACGAATATGGCGGTACTGACGGTCTCGTCTCGCTCGAGGACATCGTCGAGATGGTGGTCGGCGACATCGAGGACGAGCACGACGAAGACGAGCCGATGATCACCCAGGCCGGCGAAGGCGTCTTCATCGTCGACGGGAAGGCCGAGATCGACGACGTCGCCAAGATGATCGGCGAGGATTTCGCCGCCGGCGAGCACGGCGAATATGTCGACACGATCGGCGGCATGATCTTCAACACGCTTGGCCGGGTGCCGGCGCGCGGCGAAGTGGTGCAGGCTATACCCGGCTTCGAGTTCCATGTGCTCGACGCCGATCCGCGCCGCGTCAAGCGCGTGCGCATCGTCGAGACCCTGAAGGGCGAGCGCCGCCGCCGCGCCGTCCGCACCGAGCAGGCTTGAAGGACGCGGCTTGCCCGATGCCGGTTGAGGACCCGTTCAAGCACTCAACCTTGGGCTCGGGTGTCTTCTACCAGAATCCGCGTGCCGCATTGACATGGCTTGAAAAGGCTTTCGGCTTCGAGCCGAGCATGGTGGTCAGCGATGCTAATGGCAGGCTCGTCCATTCCGAGATGCGGTTCGGCGACGGCTATATCATCGTCGATTCCGAATGGGCCGACCATATAGCCAGCCCGGCTTCAGTTGCAGGCAAGAACACGCAGTCGGTCTATGTACGTCTCAAGGACGGAATAGATGCCCACTGCGATCGTGCAAGGGCGGCGGGAGCCGAGATCGTCGAGGGGCCTGCCGACCAGCTCTACGGTGAACGGCAGTACAGGGCGCGCGATCCTGAAGGCCATGTCTGGACCTTTTCCCAGACTGTCGGCTCTGTCCCACGCGAAGAGGCTGAGCGGCTGGGCGGGCTGAAGATACAAGGCTGGCATCGATAACTATGAGCGGACTAGGTCGCCCGGTTTGGAGCCAAGCCCGCGGCCTGATAAATCTTGCTTCCTGATTCGCACGACTCGGAAGCATAGATGGAGCGCCAGGCCGGCCGGATAATTCTGCTTTGGGGCTGGCGGCGCGCGCTGGTGGCGTTTCTTGCCGGGGCGCTGGCGGTTCTTGCCCAGGCGCCTTACGATTTCTTCGCCGTCTGCTTCGTTTCGTTTCCCCTGCTGGTGTGGCTACTCGACGGCGCGACCGGCGAAGCCTCGGACGGTTTTCCGCGTCGCTTGCTGCCGGCTTTCGCCATCGGCTGGTGGTTCGGTTTCGGCTACTTTCTTGCCGGTCTCTGGTGGGTCGGCTCGGCGCTGCTGGTGGAGGCCGACAGCTTTGCCTGGGCCTTGCCGTTCGCGGTGGTCGGCATCCCCCTCGCGCTCGCCCTCTTTTACGGTTTCGCTGCCGTGGTTGCCCGGCTGTTGTGGAGCAACGACATCGGCCGCATCGCGGCACTTGCCTTCGGCTTTGCGCTGGCGGAATGGCTGCGCGGCTTCCTGTTCACCGGCTTTCCCTGGAATGCCGTCGGCTATGCGGCGATGCCGGTGCCTTTGCTGATGCAGAGCGTATCGGTGACCGGCATGGTCGGCATGGACGCGCTTGCGGTCTTCGTCTTTGCACTGCCGGCGCTGCTTGCGGCGCGCCGGCATCTCCGCCTCGGCGCGGCATTGCTTGTCGTTCTCGTCGCCGCCCATGCCGGCTTCGGCTATGTCCGGCTCGCCGCCCCCGAAAAGCCGGCCGCCCGCAGCCTTGACGTCCGTATCGTGCAGCCTGCCGTCGACCTTACGGAAAAATGGGATACCTCGGTGCGTGACCGTATCTTCGCCACCATGATGGGGCTTTCGGCCAAGGCGCCGGAACCCGGCCATGACAGGCCGCAATTGATCCTGTGGCCGGAGACGTCCGTGCCGTTTCTGTTCACCGAACGTCCGGATGCCCTGCCTGCGATCGGAGAGATGCTTGGCGATGGCCAGATGCTGGTCGCCGGCGTCGTTCGCGAGGAAGGCGGCTCGGCGGCCGGCAGCCGTTACTACAACTCTGTGGTGGCCATCGACGAAAGGGGCGAAATCGTCGATGCCGTCGACAAGGTCCACCTGGTACCCTTCGGCGAATACCTGCCTTTCGCCGATCTGCTCGGCCGCTTCGGCCTTGAGCAGCTTGTTGCCGGTCCAATGACCTTCGCGGCGGGCAATGAGCGGCATCCGATCGCCCTGCCCGGCGGTATCCGGGCGCTGCCGTTTATTTGCTATGAGGTCATCTTTCCCGATCTGGTCGCAGTTGACGCAACGTCAGCCGAGCTTATTGTGAACGTCACCAATGACGCCTGGTTCGGCGACACGCCGGGGCCGTACCAGCACTTCAGGCAGGCGCAGATCCGGGCGGTGGAGAATGGGGTGCCTCTGTTGCGCGCGGCTAATAACGGCATTTCGGCCGTTGTCGACTCGCGCGGTCGCATCGTCGACGCGCTGGCAATCGATGCACGCGGCGCGATCGATGTGCGTGTGCCGATCTCCAACCAAGCCATCGTTTCCTCCGGCCAACGACGCATTAACGGAATGCTGATCATGTTTTTGCTTGCCGTTGCGGCATGCATTTTGAACGTAAGGCAAAGGCTACGGGCGAATTGACAGCCGACACATTAGAAACTCATACTGTAAGCGCCTGAAAATTTTCGAAGTCGATAAGGTCGTTCTGTTGGGGCACGGGCCGCGGCGTCGTTTGGGCAGCAAAATAGAAAAAGCCGGAAAAATTCGGCGAGGAAAAAATGACAGAAGAAAACAAGAAAAAGCCGAATCCGATCGACATCCACGTCGGAAGCCGCATCCGGCTTCGCCGCAATATGCTGGGAATGAGCCAGGAAAAACTGGGTGAAAACCTCGGCATAACGTTCCAGCAGATCCAAAAGTACGAAAAGGGCACCAATCGCGTCGGCGCCAGCCGTTTGCAGGCAATCGCCTCCATACTCGGCGTCCCCGTCGCCTTCTTTTTCGAGGATGCGCCCGGTCAGGAGCCCGTGGGCAACCGTGGATTTGCCGAGGATGCTTCGATGACCTCCGCCGTCGAATTCTGCGGCAGCCCGGAAGGCCTCCAGCTGAATCGCGCCTTCGTCAAGATCGCTGACGTGAAAGTGCGCCGCAAGATCATCGAGCTGGTGAAGTCGCTTTCCACCGACGAAGTCGATTGACTGGCCCCTGAAGAGTTCAACAAGGAAGGGGTCGTCGTAGCTGGGCATGCAATTTCTCGCGGCTGCGCGCATTGAGGGATGTTCATTCCGCAGATGCGCTGAAGCGCAGATCGATTTCGCTCGACACGCTTCCTCGAAGCCGTTTTCCTCAGTCTGTTGGTGCAAGGGCTGATCGCAGTGCGCCCTGCCGCTGTCTCGGGATGCAAAGATAATAACGTCAAAATTCATGCCAGAACGGCTGCATGGCTTGACGAGCGACGCCCGGCACCGTTAACAACTGGCGCGCCAAAATCGGCGGCCTGCCGATATTTTTTTCAAGAGGGGACACCCGTGACGCGGCACAATTACTTCTTCACCTCGGAATCCGTTGCCGAGGGCCATCCCGACAAGGTCTGCGACCGCATCTCCGACGAGATTGTCGATCTCGTCTATCGCGAAGCCAGAAAGACCGGCATGGACCCGTGGAAGGTCCGCGTTGCCTGCGAGACGCTTGCGACGACCAATCGCGTTGTCATCGCCGGCGAGGTGCGCGTCCCCGAGACGCTGCTCAAGAAGGACAAGGAGGGCAACGTCCTGAAGGATGCGGCCGGCCATCCGATTGTCAACCCGGCCAAGTTCAAGTCGGTCGCTCGCAAGGCGATCCGCGAAATCGGCTACGAGCAGGCCGGCTTCCACTGGAAGACAGCCAAGATCGAGGTCCTGCTGCACGGCCAGTCGCCGGATATCGGCCAAGGCGTCGACAACGCCTCCGACCGGCAAGGCGAGGAGGGAGCCGGCGACCAGGGCATCATGTTTGGCTATGCCTGCCGCGAAACCCCGGACCTGATGCCGGCGCCGATCTATTACAGCCACAAGATCCTCGAATTGCTGGCGGCTGCGCGCCATGAAGGCAGCGGTGATGCCGGCAGGCTCGGGCCGGATGCCAAGAGCCAGGTCACCGTCCGCTATGTCGACGGCAAAGCGGCGGAAGTGACGCAGATCGTGCTGTCGACCCAGCATCTCGACGAGACGTGGGATTCGAAGAAGGTGCGCAACGTCGTCGAGCCCTATATTCGCGAAGCACTGGGCGACCTGAAGATTGCCGACAATTGCAACTGGTACATCAATCCGACCGGCAAGTTCGTCATCGGCGGGCCTGATGGCGACGCCGGCCTGACCGGTCGCAAGATCATCGTCGACACTTATGGTGGGGCTGCGCCTCATGGCGGCGGCGCTTTTTCTGGCAAGGACACCACCAAGGTCGACCGCTCGGCGGCCTATGCGGCGCGTTATCTCGCCAAGAACGTGGTTGCCGCAAAGCTCGCCGATCGCTGCACCATCCAGCTTTCCTATGCGATCGGTGTCGCCCAGCCGCTGTCGATCTACGTCGACCTGCACGGCACCGGCAAGGTCGACGAGGCAAAACTCGAGCGTGCACTGCGTGCCGTGATGGACCTGTCGCCGTCCGGCATCCGCCGCCACCTCGATCTCAATAAGCCGATCTATGCCAAGACGTCGTCCTACGGCCATTTTGGCCGCAAGGCCGGCCGCGACGGATCCTTCTCCTGGGAGAAGACCGATCTCGCCAAGGCGCTCAAGGACGCTCTCGCCGAACCGGTCGCCGAAGCAGTCGCCGCCTAACCGCGGCGCCTATGGATCCGAAGGACCGGCCAAGCCGTGCGACCGAGGCCTTTTTCGGTCGCCGGCGCGGCAAGACCATTCGACCACAACAGGCAGCGGCGCTGGAGAGCGGCTTCGCCGCCTACAGGCTCGATCTGACGGTTGAACCGCCGGCCGACTTGCGCAGCCTTTTCAAAGCCGAAGTTTCGGCTGTCCAGCTCGAAATCGGTTTTGGCGGCGGCGAACATCTTCTGCACCGTGCTACGGCCAGCCAGACGACCGGCTTTATCGGCGTCGAGCCTTTCGTCAACGGCATGGCCAAGATGATGATGGCGGTCCGGGAGCGGCCGCTTGCCAATCTGCGCGTCTATGACGACGACGCCACACGTCTGCTGGACTGGCTGCCGCAGGCTTCGCTTGACGGCATTGATCTTCTCTATCCGGATCCGTGGCCGAAGAAGAAGCACTGGAAGCGGCGCTTCGTCAGCCCGGTCAATCTCGACCGCTTCGCGCGCGTCCTGAAGCACGGCGGAAAGTTCCACTTTGCGTCCGATATCGATAGCTATGTGAACTGGACGCTCCTGCATTGCCGGGCGCACGACGCCTTCACGTGGCAGGCAAGCGAAGCAGCCGACTGGCACCGGCCCTATGATGGCTGGCCGGGGACGCGCTATGAGGCCAAGGCCATTCGCGAAGGCCGACGGCCCGCCTATCTCACCTTCGTGCGGAAATAAGCGGGAAAGTAGAGCTGAGCACAAGGCGAGCGGGCCGAAGGCTCTCGGCGCTCACTTGGCTCAGAAGCGACGGATCTTGTCGAAGGCTGCCGGCTCCATGCCGAGATTGCGCAGATCATGCGCACGCGGCTTGCGACCGCTTTCCACAGCCCGCGACGCGGCTACGGCGCTGCCGAACACGCTAAAGACATCGCCTATGGCTGAAAAAAATCCACGATTGTTCATGATGGTACCCTTTTGAGCGCAGTGAGCGCTCCAATTGTGCAATGCAACATAGATAGTCGTGCGTGGCCGGTGCTCAAAGGGGGATCACTGCATGGGCGCCATGCATTTGGCGCAGCGCTGCGGACTCGGAGCCTTGCCGTCATGCAGGACGGGCTTGAAACGAGGACCACGATCGTCTATATCAGCTTCAAATTCTTGGTCGCTATGACGAAGAGTGGGTCCACCCGGTCCCGCTCTTTTTTATTACCTGCCGACCAACAGAAATCGAGTGACAGGAACGAATGACAGTGACGGCAAGCGAAGGCGACGACCGCATCATCCGCGAAAGCGGCATCGATGCGCGCATCGCGCTGATCGTTCAGCCGGTACTGCGCGCCATTGGCTTCCGCTTGGTACGTGTGCACCTGTCGGGCCAGAACGGGCTGACGCTGCAGATCATGGCCGAGCGCGAGGACGGCACCATGACGGTCGAGGATTGTGAAGAGGTCAGCCGGGCGGTGTCGCCGGCGCTCGATGTCGATGATCCGATCGAGAAGGCTTATCATCTCGAAGTGTCGTCGCCGGGCATCGACCGGCCGCTGGTCCGCAAATCGGACTTTGCAGCCTGGACCGGCCATCTGGTGAAGATGGAAACATCGGTTCTCGTCGCCGACCGTAAGCGCTTCAAGGGCAAGATCGCCGAAAGCGACGCGGACGGTGTGCTGATCGAGCGTGACAAGGCCGCTTACGGCGAGGAGCCGACGGTACGTGTTCCCTACGATGCGATTGCCGAAGCGCGGCTGATTCTGACCGACGACCTTATCCGCGATGCGCTCTCGAAGGACAATCGGGCGCGCAAGGAAGCCAGGAAACGCCGCGGCGAACCCGAAGACGCACCAGAGGGTGCGGAAGACGAAACCGAACAGGAAATGTGATTGGGCTGCCGGCCGTAAGGGTCGGCAACAAGCTCGGGAGAAAGAAGATGGTTGTAAGCGCCAACAGGCTTGAACTGCTGCAGATCGCCGATGCGGTCGCGCGTGAAAAGTCGATCGACAAGTCGATCGTCATCGCCGCCATGGCCGATGCGATCCAGAAGGCCGCGCGCTCGCGCTACGGCCAGGAAACCAATATCCGCGCCGACATCAATGCCAATACCGGCGAGATGAAGCTGCAGCGGCTGATGGAAGTGGTCGAGAAGGTCGATGACTACGCGACGCAGATTGCCATTTCCTCGGCGCGCGAGCGCAATCCGGACGCCCAGCTCGGCGATTTCATTGCCGAACAGCTACCGCCGATGGATTTTGGCCGCATCGCCGCCCAGTCCGCCAAGCAGGTCATCGTGCAGAAGGTGCGCGAGGCCGAGCGCGACCGGCAATATGACGAATACAAGGACCGTATCGGCGAGATCGTCAACGGTACCGTCAAGCGCGTCGAATACGGCAACGTCATCGTCGATCTCGGCCGCGGCGAAGCGATCATCCGCCGCGACGAGCTGATTCCGCGCGAAAACTACAAGTATGGCGATCGCGTCCGTGCCTATGTCTATGACGTGCGCCGCGAACAGCGCGGCCCGCAGATATTCCTGTCGCGCACCCATCCGCAGTTCATGGCGAAGCTGTTCACCATGGAAGTGCCGGAAATCTACGACGGCATCATCGAGATCAAGTCGGTCGCCCGCGATCCGGGTTCGCGCGCCAAGATCGCTGTCATCTCGCGCGACAGCTCCATCGATCCGGTCGGTGCCTGCGTCGGTATGCGCGGCAGCCGCGTCCAGGCGGTCGTCGGTGAATTGCAGGGCGAGAAGATCGACATCATTCCATGGTCGCCTTCGGCGGCGTCCTTCATTGTCAATGCATTGCAGCCGGCGGAAGTCGCCAAGGTCGTGCTCGACGAGGATGCCGAGCGCATCGAGGTCGTCGTTCCCGACGATCAGCTGTCGCTGGCCATCGGCCGCCGCGGCCAGAACGTCCGTCTTGCCTCGCAGCTCACCGGCTGGGATATCGACATCCTGACCGAGCAGGAAGAGAGCGAACGCCGCCAGAAGGAATTCGTCGAACGGTCGTCGCTGTTCATGGAAGCCCTCGACGTCGACGAGATGGTCGGCCAAGTGCTCGCTTCCGAAGGCTTCACCAGCGTCGAGGAGGTCGCGTATGTCGACTCCGGCGAAATCGCGTCGATCGACGGCTTCGACGAGGACACGGCTTCGGAAATCCAGACCCGCGCCCGCGAATATCTGGAGAAGATCGAAGCCGAGCATGACGAGAAGCGCAAGGCGCTCGGCGTCAAGGACGAGCTGCGCGAGATTCCCGGCATCACCACCGCCATGATGGTGACGCTCGGCGAGGACGGCGTGAAGACGATCGAGGATTTCGCCGGCTACGCCGCCGACGACCTGACCGGTTGGAAGGAACGCAAGGACGGCGAGACGAAGGTATTCCCGGGTGTGCTCGCCAACCACGGCGTATCACGCGCCGATGCCGAGCAGATGGTCCTGGCCGCTCGCCTGAAGGCTGGCTGGATCACCGAAGACGAGCTTGCCGCCGAGGGCGCGCCGGCTGACGAAACCGTCGGTGCGTGAGGTGAAACCGCATCGCACCGAACCCGCCCTTGGACGAGATGAACGATCGCACCTGCATCGTCACGCGCAGGCAAGCCGAACCGGATGAGCTGATCCGTTTCGTCGTCGGCCCGGATTCGGCCGTCGTTCCGGACATCAAGAGAAACCTGCCCGGCCGCGGTTGCTGGGTGACGGCCGACCGCCTACATATAGAAAAGGCGGCGGCCAAAAACCTGTTTGCCCGTGCTTTTAAGGCGCAGGTGAGCGTGCCGGCCGATCTTGGCGGCATGGTCGACGCGCTGCTTTCCAGGTCCGCTCTGGGTATGCTTGGCCTGGCCCGCAAGGCGGGCGCCATAGCGCTCGGAGCGACCAAGGTCGAGAGCGCTGTGCGCGGCGGACTTGCACTTTTCGTGCTCCACGCGACCGAGGCTTCCGACGATGGCGTCCGCAAGATAAGCCAGGCGCGACGGGCAACCGTCCACCTCGGCGGGCCTGCGATCCGCGCTTACAAACTTTTCTCCGAGGCCGAGTTGAGCTTGGCATTGGGGGGTACAAATGTGATACATGCTGCCGTTCTCGCGGGAGACGCGGGCAGGGCGGTCCAGAAGCGCATGGTTGCGCTCGACCGATATCGGGGCGGTTCCCCGGACGATCTGGCAATGCTTGCGGCCGTTGCTGACGAAGATGATGCCGCAGAGGATATGGAATGAGCGATACGAAATCGGGCGACGACAAGACGCTGAGTGTTACGCCGAAGAAGACCTTGACGCTGAAGCGCCCCGGTATGGAACAGGGCACGGTGCGCCAGAACTTCTCGCACGGCCGCACCAAGTCGGTGGTCGTCGAGACCAAGAAGCGCAAGTTCTCGCTGCCCGGCGACAAGCCGGAGCCGGCGGCAGCGCCTGTGTCCGTCTTCACGCCGAAGCCGGTCGCGGCAGCACCTGCCGTGCAGGAAGCTCCCAAGGCGCCTCCCCCTCCGCCGCCGGTCGAACGCGGCGGCATGGTGCTGAACGAGTTGTCGCGCCAGGAAATGGAAGCACGCCGCCGGGCTCTCGAGGGCTCGAAGGTCCGCGATGTCGAGGATCGCCAGCGCGCCATCGAGGAAGCCAAGCGCCGCAGCGAGGACGAAGAGCGCCGCCGCCGCGAGCGCGAGGAATCGGCTCGCCGTCAGGCCGAGGAAGAGGCACGGCTGCAAGCCGAGGCCGAATCCCGCCGCCGTGCCGAGGAAGAGGCGCGCCGCCGTGCGCCGCTCGCCGCCGAACTGGCAACAGTCGATGACGAGGAAGAGGTCAAACCGAAGCGGACCGGTGCCGGCGCACCAGTGCGCCGTCTGGTCACGCCGGAAGTGGCGCGTCCGGCCAAACCGACCAAGGGCGAGGAAGACCGCCGCCGCGGCAAGCTGACGCTGAATTCGGCGCTTTCCGACGAGGATGCGCGCGCCCGCTCGCTCTCGTCGATGCGCCGCCGTCAGGAGAAATTCAAGCGCGCGTTGCATAACGAGCCACGCGAGAAAGTCATGCGTGAAGTGATCCTGCCCGAAACCATCACCATCCAAGAGCTGGCGCAGCGCATGTCCGAGCGCGCTGTCGACGTGGTCAAGTTCTTCATGAAGCAGGGCCAGATCCTGAAGCCTGGTGACGTCATCGACGCCGACACGGCCGAACTCGTCGCCACCGAATTTGGCCACACTGTCCGCCGCGTCGCCGAGTCCGACATCGAAGAGGGCTTGTTCAACATCGCCGATCGTCCCGAGGACCTGCAGCCGCGTCCGCCGGTGGTAACGATCATGGGCCATGTCGATCACGGCAAGACCTCGTTGCTCGATGCCATCCGCAATGCCAACGTCGTCTCCGGCGAGGCCGGCGGCATTACCCAGCATATCGGCGCCTATCAGGTCGAGAAGAACGGTCACAAGGTTACCTTCATCGACACGCCCGGCCACGCCGCCTTCACGGCGATGCGTGCCCGCGGTGCCCAGGCGACCGATATCGCCATCCTCGTGGTGGCAGCCGACGACAGCGTCATGCCGCAGACGATCGAATCGATCAATCACGCCAAGGCGGCCGGCGTTCCGATCATTGTGGCGATCAACAAGATCGACAAGCATGATGCCGACCCGCAGAAGGTGCGTTCGGAGCTGCTGCGCCACGAGGTGTTCGTCGAATCCATGGGCGGCGAGGTGCTGGATGTCGAGGTGTCGGCGACCAAGGGCATCAATCTCGACAAGTTGCTCGAAGCGATCCTGCTGCAGGCCGAAATCCTCGACCTGAAGGCCAATCCGGACCGCACCGCCGAAGGCGTGGTCATCGAAGCCCAGCTCGACAAGGGCCGCGGCCCAGTCGCTACCGTGCTGGTGCAGACCGGCACGTTGATGCCGGGCGACATTCTCGTCGCCGGCAACGAATGGGGCCGGGTACGCGCGCTCGTCAATGATCGCGGCGAGCAGGTCAAGGAAGCGCCGCCGGCAATGCCGGTGGAGGTGCTCGGCCTGCAAGGCACGCCGCAGGCCGGCGACCGCTTCGCCGTGGTCAACAACGAGGCCCGCGCCCGCGAGATCACCGAATACCGCCAGCGTCTGGCACGCGAGAAGGCGGTTGCCAGGCATGCCGGCCAGCGCGGTTCGCTGGAGCAGATGATGTCGCAATTGCAGACGAGCGGACTGAAGGAATTCCCGCTGGTTATCAAGGGCGACGTGCAGGGCTCGATCGAGGCGATCAACGCCGCGCTCGACAATCTCGGCACCGACGAGGTGCGCGCCCGCATCGTCCATGCGGGGGCTGGCGGCATTACCGAAAGCGACGTGTCGCTGGCGGAAACTTCGGGGGCTGCGATCATCGGCTTCAACGTTCGCGCCAATGCGCAGGCCCGCGCAGCCGCGGCTGCGGCAGGCATCGAGATCCGCTACTATTCGATCATCTACAATCTGGTCGATGATGTGAAAGCGGCGCTCTCCGGCCTGCTCTCGCCGGAGCGTCGCGAGACCTTCATCGGCAATGCCGAGATCCTCGAGATCTTCGACATCACCAAGGTCGGCAAGATCGCCGGCTGCCGTGTCACCGAAGGCAAGGTCGAGCGTGGTGCGGGCGTGCGCCTGATCCGCGACAACGTCGTCATCCACGAAGGCACGCTGAAGACCCTGAAGCGCTTCAAGGACGAGGTTTCGGAAGTTCCGGGCGGCCAGGAATGCGGCATGGCCTTCCAGAACTACGAGGACATGCGCGTCGGCGACGTCATCGAGTGCTTCCGCGTCGAGATGGTGACCAGGACGCTCTGAGCTCGAACGTTCGAGTTCGGGCATCCATCGAGACCGGGCGGTGGTCGAAAGACCGCCGCCCAAACCATATGAGACATGTGGTGCGGTCCTATCCCGCGCCCCACGATTTCAGGATAGAGAAAAATGCCCCGTTCAATCACATCAGGCCCATCCCAGCGCATGCTGCGTGTCGGCGAGCAGGTGCGCCATGCGCTGTCCGAGACCTTGCAGCGCGGCGAGATCCTCGATCCGCTGATCGAGAACACGGTGGTTTCGGTCTCGGAAGTGCGCATGTCGCCCGATCTGAAGATCGCCACCGCCTTCGTCTCGCCGCTTGGCGCCAAGGATGCCGGCGTGGTGGTCGAAGCGCTCAACAAGCATGCGAAGTTCGTCCGCGGCCGTGTCTCCGGCGCGCTGCGGCAGATGAAGTACATGCCGGAATTCCGCTTCCGGCTCGACACCAGCTACGACAATTTCCAGAAGATCAACGAATTGCTGCACTCGCCCGAAGTGGCGCGCGATCTCAGCGCCGACGACAAAGACAAAGACGACCGGAAGGACAGCGAATAGTGGCGCGTCGCGGCAAGAAGAAGGGCCGGCCGATCTCGGGCTGGCTGGTACTGGACAAGCCGGTCGGCATGGGCTCGACTGAAGCCGTCTCCAAGATCAAATGGCTGTTCCAGGCGGAAAAAGCCGGCCATGCCGGCACGCTCGACCCGCTGGCGTCCGGCATGTTGCCGATCGCGCTCGGCGAAGCGACCAAGACCGTGCCATACGTCCAGGACGGCGCCAAGGTCTACCGCTTCACGGTTGCCTGGGGCGAGGAGCGTTCGACCGACGACCTCGAAGGCCCGGCGACCAAAAGCTCGGACCGCCGTCCGGCGGAAGCCGACGTACGGGCGCTGCTTTCGAAATATACCGGCGTCATCATGCAGACGCCGCCGCAATTTTCGGCGATCAAGATCGCCGGCGAGCGCGCCTACGACCTTGCCCGCGATGGCGAGACGATCGACATTCCGCCACGCGAGGTTGAGATCGGTCGGCTCGATCTGGTCGAGCACATGGCCGATCGCACCATCTTCGAGGTCGAATGCGGCAAGGGCACCTATGTCCGCTCGCTGGCGCGCGACATGGGGCGCGACCTTGGCTGTTTTGGTCACATCGCCGAGCTGCGGCGGGTCGAGGTCGAGCCGTTCACGCAGGAAGATTTCGTCACCTTGGCCGAGCTGGAAGCCGCCCGCTTCGGCGAACAGAGCGAGGAAGGCTCGCAAACAGCGGACGCGCCGATCGACTTCGGTGCCATCGATGCACTTCTGGTCGACACCGCCGCGGCGCTCGAATGCTTGCCGCAGGTCGCGATCAGCGACGATGCGGCAACCAAAATCCGCCTCGGCAATCCGGTCATCATTCGCGGCCGTGACGCGCCGGTAGAAGCGGAGGAGGCCTGCGCCACCGCGCGCGGCAAGCTGGTCGCCATCGGCGCCATCGAGCAAGGCATGTTCAAGCCAAAACGGGTCTTTGTCGGGTAACAGCTGTCGCCCGGCGCATGATCTCCAAACCGGATTCTATTTTGGGAAAGGATCATGCGCTAAATCAACAGGGCGACGGCGTCGTTTGCCGTCCGAAGGGATGCGCGGCACCGACGCTGCATTCGAGGGGGCACATGGCAAAGGCTGACACGGTCAACAAACGAGCGGCGCTCAAAACACGGAGGCCGCCCGTCGGGGCCTCGCCCGGCACGCTGATCGCCGACCCGGCGGCACGCCGTTCCGAGCTCAGGCTGACATTGATCTCGCCCGAAAAGTTCAAGACCATCGACAATGCCAGCATCGACGACGTCAACACCCATTGCCACAATTGGCCGGTTATCTGGCTCGATTGCACAGGCCTCGCCAACATCCAGCTGATCGAGGAGATCGGCCGGATCTTCAACCTGCATCCGTTGGCGCTGGAAGATGTCGTCAACACCGGCCAGCGGCCGAAGGTGGATTTCTTCGAGGACCATGCCTTTGTCGTCGTCAGGATGATCGACGATGTCACCGCGCATCGCTACGAACAGATCGCCGTCTTCTTCGGCAGGAACTTCGTCGTCACCTTTCAGGAGCGCGAAGGCGACCCGTTCGATCCCGTACGCAAGCGGATCGCAAGCTCGGTGCCCAACCGCTTGCGCTCGCGCGGCGCCGACTATCTCGCCTATGCTTTGATCGACGCCATCGTCGACAGCTATTTCCCGCCGATCGAGGCTGCCGGCGAATTGGTCGACAGCATTGAGGACCAGATGCTGAACCAGGCGCACAAGCATCAGATGCGGCAGCTTCACGAATTGCGGCGCGATGCCAATGTGCTGAAGGGCGTGCTTTGGCCGATGCGCGACGCGCTGGCGACCATGATCCGCAACGACGTCTCTTATGTGAAGGCCGAAACCAAGATATTTCTGAACGACACGCTCGATCATTCGCTGCGATTGATCGAACTGGTCGAAACCCAGCGCGACATGCTGACCGGCCTGATCGAGATGCACTTGTCGCTCAGCCAGGCGCGCACCAACGACGTCATCAGCTATCTGACGATCGTCTCGGTGATCTTCATGCCGCTTACCTTTCTCGTCGGCGTATGGGGCATGAATTTCGACCCCGACACCTCGCCCTGGAACATGCCGGAGCTGAAAGCCTATTACGGCTATCCCCTGTCGCTCGTCTTCATGGCGCTTGTTGCGGTCGGGCTCTTTGCGTACTTCAAATGGAAGAAATGGCTCTGACTAGGCGGAAGTGCCCGTTTATGCAGCAAAAAGCCGGCTTGTGAATTAGGCTGGCCTTTTTGTCGGAATTGCACTATATGCGCCGCAGCCTCGCGCTTTGACGCGTTGCTTGCACCGGCCCCTGCTGGACGACATCCCGGCTGAGGGCGTCCCGTTTCCTCAAACAGACAAGGAAAAACACGATGTCGATTACTGCCGAACGCAAGAAGGAATTGATGGGCGAATTCGCAACCGCCAAGGGCGATACCGGGTCTCCGGAAGTCCAGGTGGCCATCCTTTCGGAGCGCATCAAGAACCTGACCGACCATTTCAAGGACCACAAGAAGGATAACCATTCCCGCCGTGGTCTGCTCGCTCTCGTTTCCCAGCGCCGCAGCCTGCTTGATTATCTCAAGCGCAAGGACGACGCGCGCTATCAGACGCTGATCGAGAAGCTCGGTCTGCGCCGTTGACGAATTGACCGGCGGGTTCTTTCGAGAGCCCGCCGGTCGCGCATTGGAGCATCGGGTCATCCAAGGCTCCATGAAGGAAGTAGAGCGCCGCGCATCGGTTTGGATGCGCAAAGGACGCTCTGAAGTTTAGATTTGCGCAGGATATTTTCCGAAAACCTGGTTTTCGGGTTCACGCGCAAGGCCACTCGGATCGATTGGCCAACCCGGTTTCGAAACAGCAGAGGGCCGCTCGAAACCGCCCATGGACGGTCATGGGGCAGGATTGCAGGACGCTCGTGCGGCAAATGCGCTGAATAGCCGAGCTTCCCGTTGTCTTGCCCGTGGCTGCCCGAGAAAGGAAGCCAAGGGAAAGGGGCATCCGCGCACGCTGAAACGGCGCGGCCCTTTCCGCATACGAAGGACAAGACATGTTCAATTACCACAAAGTGGAAATCGAATGGGGCGGCCGTCCGCTCATTCTCGAAACCGGCAAGATCGCACGTCAGGCTGATGGCGCGGTGCTGGCCACCTACGGCGAAACCAAGGTTCTCGCCACCGTCGTCTCGATGAAAGAGCCGAAACCCGGCCTCGATTTCTTCCCGCTGACGGTCAACTACCAGGAGAAGACTTACGCGGCCGGCAAGATCCCGGGTGGCTATTTCAAGCGTGAAGGCCGTCCGAGCGAGAAGGAAACGCTGGTTTCCCGCCTGATCGACCGCCCGATCCGGCCGCTCTTCGCCGAAGGCTACAAGAACGACACCCAGATCGTCGTCACCGTCGTCCAGCACGATCTCGAAAATGACCCGGACATCCTGTCGATCGTCGCCACCTCCGCCGCCCTGACCTTGTCCGGCGTGCCGTTCATGGGCCCGGTTGGCGGCGCCCGCGTCGGCTACATCAACGGCGAATATGTGCTCAACCCGCATGTCGACGAGATGCAGGAATCGAAGCTCGACCTGGTCGTCGCCGGCACCGCCGACGCCGTGCTGATGGTCGAGTCCGAAGCCAAGGAACTCGGCGAGGACCTTATGCTCGGCGCCGTCATGTTCGGCCACAGGGGCTTCCAGCCGGTGATCGACGCGATCATCAAGCTGGCTGAAGTCGCGGCAAAGGACCCGCGCGACTTCACCGCGCCGGACTATTCCGCACTTGAAGCCGAGATGCTCAAGATCGTCGAAGGCGAGCTTCGCGACGCCTACAAGATCACCGACAAGCAAAAGCGCTATGCCGCCGTCGACGCCGTCAAGGCGAAGGTCAAGGCCGCGTTCGCGCCGGCAGAAGGCGAAGAGGCCAAATACACGTCCGAACAGATCGGCACCGTGTTCAAGGAACTCCAGGCCAAGGTCGTGCGCTGGAACATCCTCGACACCGGCTCGCGCATCGACGGCCGCGACCTGAAGACGGTCCGCAAGATCGTCTCGGAAGTCGGCGTCCTGCCGCGCACGCACGGCTCGGCGCTGTTCACTCGCGGCGAGACCCAGGCATTGGTCGTCGCCACGCTCGGCACCGGCGAGGACGAGCAGTATGTCGATTCGTTGACCGGCATGTACAAGGAGAAGTTCCTCCTGCACTACAACTTCCCTCCCTATTCGGTCGGTGAAACCGGCCGCATGGGTTCGCCGGGCCGCCGCGAAATCGGCCATGGCAAGCTCGCCTGGCGCGCCATCCGGCCGATGCTTCCGACCGCCGACCAGTTCCCCTATACGTTGCGCGTCGTTTCGGAGATCACCGAGTCCAACGGCTCGTCGTCGATGGCTACCGTCTGCGGCACCTCGCTGGCTCTGATGGACGCGGGCGTGCCGCTGGCCAAGCCGGTCGCCGGTATTGCAATGGGCCTGATCAAGGAAGGCGGGCGCTTCGCCGTGCTCTCCGACATTCTTGGCGACGAGGACCACCTCGGCGACATGGACTTCAAGGTTGCCGGCACCGCCTACGGCATCACCTCGCTGCAGATGGACATCAAGATCGAGGGCATCACCGAGGAGATCATGAAGATCGCCCTCGACCAGGCCAAGGATGGCCGTCAGCACATTCTCGGCGAAATGGCCCACGCGCTGTCCGGCGCACGTGCCGAGCTCGGCGAGTTCGCGCCGCGCATCGAGGTCATGCACATCCCGACCGACAAGATCCGCGACGTGATCGGCTCGGGCGGCAAGGTCATCCGCGAGATCGTCGAAAAGACCGGCGCCAAGATCAACATCGAGGACGACGGCACGGTCAAGATCGCTTCGGCCAACGCCAAGGAGATCGAGGCGGCGAAGAAGTGGATACACACCATCGTCGCCGAGCCGGAAGTCGGTGAAATCTACGAAGGCACGGTCGTCAAGACCGCCGACTTCGGCGCTTTCGTCAATTTCTTCGGTCCGCGTGACGGTCTCGTCCACATCTCGCAGCTCGCCAATGATCGTGTCGCCAAGACCTCCGATGTGGTCAAGGAAGGCGACAAGGTCTGGGTCAAGCTGATGGGCTTCGACGAGCGCGGCAAGGTCCGCCTGTCGATGAAGGTCGTCGACCAGGCCACCGGCAAGGAGATCGTGCGCGACAAGAAGAGCGAAGGCGAAGAAAACGCCGCCTAAGCTGATCTAACTATGCAATCGAAGCGGGCGCGCCGGAAGGTCGCGCCCGTTTGCGTTTCAACAACAGCCTTGCAGTTCAAGAGTGGTGAATGTCCGCCGAGCCGCTGAAAACGCTTTTCCATCCGTTCGAGGCCGGTGCTGTTTCCCTGCCACGAAAGGATGAACGCATACTCTTTCTCGGTGCCGAGCCCGGCTTTCGCTTGCCGGAAGGGTCTGATGCCAAGCTTCATCTTGTCCAAGGCTTCAGGCCGCACTTTCGCGCCTTGCAGGCGTCCGGCTTCACGGTCACGCCGCAGGTCGAAGGCGAGGCTTTCGACGCGGCATTTGTGCTCGCTGGCCGCCATCGCGGCCAAAACGAGTTGCGCGTTGCCGAAGCGGTCGAACGCGCAGCACCAGGCGGGTTGATCGTCGTCGCCGGCAGCAAGGACGATGGAATCGCCAGCCTGCGCAAGCATGTCGGCGCCCTTGTGCCGCTCGAAGGCCACCTGCCGAAGCATCACGGCATTGCCTTCTGGTTTCGCCGGCCGGCCGATACCGTTGCCGCGGCAACGCTTCGCGCCGCCAATCCGGACTTGGTGGTCGAGGACCGCTTCCGCACGGCCCCAGGCATGTTTTCCTTCGACAAGATCGATGCCGGATCGAAGCTGCTGGTCGAAAATCTGCCCAACGATCTGCGTGGCAGCGTTGCGGATTTCTGTGCCGGTTGGGGCTATGTCGCCGCCGAAGTCGCCGCCCGCTCACCCGGCATATCGGCGCTTGACCTTTACGAAGCGGATTTCGAGGCGCTGGAGGCGGCCAAGGCCAATGTCGGCAACACAGGCGTGGAGCCACATTTCTTCTGGATAGATCTTTTGAGCGAACCGGTCGAGCGCCGCTACGACGTGGTCGTCATGAACCCGCCCTTTCACCGCAGCCGGGCGACTGAGCCGGAAATCGGTGCCGGCATGATCCGCGCGGCAGGCAAGGCGCTGAAGCCCGGCGGCCGGCTGTTCATGGTGGCAAACCGTCAGCTTCCCTACGAACCGGTGCTGGCGGCCGCCTTCTCCAGCCATGCGGAGCTCGCCCGCGACGGCATGTTCAAGGTCTTATCGGCGCGACGCTGAAATCCTGCGGGGCAAGCCGGCGATACGTCGCTCGCGCTATTCCCGCCCGCCGTCGGTCTGCTTCAATTCGTCAAGCGTCGGCATGGAAACGATGTGATAGCCGGAATCGACATAGTGGATTTCGCCGGTGACGCCGGAGGACAGGTCGGACAGCAAATAGAGCGCGGAGCCGCCGACTTCGTCGATCGTCACTGTACGGCGTAGCGGCGAGTTGCGCTGCTGGTAGGAGAACATGTGGCGTGCGTCGGAAATCCCGGCGCCCGCAAGCGTCCGTACCGGTCCCGCCGATATGCCGTTCACCCTGATGCCGCGCGGGCCGTAGTCGTTGGCGAGATAGCGGACGCTGGCCTCCAGCCCCGCCTTAGCGACACCCATAACGTTGTAGTTCGGCATGACACGGACCGAGCCGGCATAGGTCAGCGTGATCATCGAACCGCTATCCTTCATCAATGTGGCGGCGTGACGGGCGATCTCGGTGAAGGAGTAGCAGGAGATCACCATGGTGCGGATGAAGTTGTCGCGGCTCGTGTCGGCGTAGAGGCCTTTCAGCTCGTTCTTGTCGGAAAAGCCGATGGCATGGACGACGAAATCCAGCCCGCCCCACGCCTTCCCCAAAGTCTCGAAAGTCGCGGCGACCGACACGCTGTCCTCGACGTCGCAAGGCACCACCAGGGATGCGCCCAATTTCTCGGCGAGCGGCTTGACCCGGCGCCCGAAGGCCTCGCCCTGATAGGTGAAGGCGAGGTCCGCGCCATGTTCGGACAGTTTGCGGGCGATACCCCAGGCGATCGAATGATCGTTGGCAACACCCATGACAAGCCCGCGCTTGCCCTTCATCAATCCGTCCATGGTCGGCAAATCCTTATGCGGAATAGCGCTGGAAAATCAGCGTTGCGTTGGTGCCACCGAAACCGAACGAATTGGACAAAACGGTGTCGATCCTTGCATCGTCGATGCGCTTGCGCACGATCGGCATGCCCTCGAATTCCGGATCGAGGTTCTCAATGTGGGCGCTCTCGCCGATGAAGCCGCCTTGCATCATCAGGATCGAGTAGATCGATTCCTGCACGCCGGCGGCGCCCAGAGAATGGCCGGTTAGCGATTTGGTCGACGTGATGAAAGGCATCTTCTCGCCGAACACCTCGCGGATGGCGCCCATTTCCTTGGAGTCGCCGACCGGCGTCGAGGTGCCGTGCGTATTGATGTAGTCGACCGGCGAGGACACCGTTGCGAGCGCCTGCTTCATGCAGCGCGCCGCGCCTTCGCCCGACGGCGCCACCATGTCGTAGCCGTCCGATGTCGCGCCATAGCCGACGATCTCGGCATAGATCTTGGCGCCGCGTGCCTTGGCATGCTCGAGCTCTTCAAGAATCAGCACGCCGGCGCCGCCGGCAATGACGAAACCGTCGCGATCGACGTCGTAGGCGCGTGAGGCGACCGATGCCCTGTCGTTGAACTTGGACGACATGGCGCCCATGGCATCGAAGAGATCCGACATCGTCCAGTCGAGATCCTCATGGCCGCCGGCGAAGACGATGTCCTGCTTGCCCCACTGGATCAGCTCGTAGCCATTGCCGATGCAATGCGCAGACGTCGAGCAGGCCGATGAGATCGAATAGTTGACGCCGTGGATCTTGAACCAGGTGGCAAGCGTCGCCGACGCGGTCGACGACATCGCTTTTGGCACTGCGAACGGCCCGATCCGCTTGGGGCTGCCGTTTTTGACCGTGGTCTCGGCCGCCTCGACGATTGCACGGGTCGACGGTCCGCCGGAGCCCATCACGATACCGGTGCGCTCGTTGGTGATGTCGGCCTCGTCGAGGCCGGCGTCTGCGATCGCCTGGTCCATTGCGACATGGTTCCAGGCAGCACCCTGCGACAGGAAGCGCATGGCGCGACGGTCGATCATGCCCGATGGGTCCAGCGTCGGCGCACCCCACACCCGGCAACGGAAGCCATGCTCGGCGAAAGAGTCGGAGAAGCTGATGCCGGATCTGGCATCGTGCAACGAGGTCTGCACCTCGTTGGCATTGTTGCCTATCGACGACACGATGCCGAGACCTGTGACTACGACCCGTCTCATTCGCAACTCCTTCCAGCGCCGACCCCGAACCTGAAATCAATTTCCGGAATGGAACCATGCGCAAAATTAAAGTGCTACAGCGTTCATCAGACGTCCGAGACGTCGTACTGTAGGGTCTTCGTTCAGACGGCGGCCGATTGCTTGGACAGACCGACCTTCAGATCCGTTGCCGCGTATATGGGCTCGCCATCTGCCTTCAGCCAGCCATCGGCGATGCCAAGCACAAGCCGACCGCGCATCACGCGCTTGAAGTCGACGCCATACTCCACCTTCTTGACCGAAGGCGTGACCATGCCTTTGAACCTCACCTCACCGGTCGACAGCGCCATCCCTTTGCCGGGTTCACCGAGCCATCCGAGATAGAACCCCGTCAACTGCCACATGGCGTCCAGGCCTAGGCATCCTGGCATGATCGGATTACCGATGAAATGGCAGGCGAAAAACCACAAATCCGGCTTGATATCGAATTCCGCGCGGATGAAACCCTTGTCGAACGCACCGCCGGTCTCGCTGATCTCGGTGATGCGGTCGAACATCAGCATCGGCGGATAGGGCAGCTGCGCATTTCCCGGTCCGAACAGCTCGCCGCGGGCGCAGGCAAGCAATTCCTCGTAACCGTAGCTGGATTTCGAACCCGCCATCAATCTCGTCCCCGTGATCGTCCCGGGCGATAGGCGCCCTTGTCGGTGGTTTCCTAACACAATCTGTTTCAGGCCGGAAACCGGCGCTTGCGCTTAACCTGCCCGTCTGCCCGGGTCAATGCGCGCTATTGATCGCATTCGGTCGACAGAATATATGTCAGGACACGTCCGGTTTCGGCAGATGCTCAATTTCTGCCATTTTGGACCTGTCTGAGGCGGAACTGTGAGCGCGACGGATACATGGATCTGGGTTGCCGGAAGGATAATGTCGCTGTGGACAAGCGCGTTCGCGAGGCCGGTCTGAGGCCGACACGCCAGCGCATCGCGCTGGCCGATCTGCTTTTCGCCAAGGGCGACCGCCATCTTTCGGCCGAGGAACTGCACGAGGAGGCGCTTGCCGCCGGGGTGCCGGTGTCTCTGGCCACCGTCTACAATGCTCTGCACCAGTTTACCCAGGCCGGTCTTCTGCGCATCCTTGCCGTCGAGGGATCGAAGACTTATTTCGACACCAACACCTCCGATCACCATCATTTCTATATCGAGGGCGAAAACAGGATCTTCGATATCGACAGCGGCCCGGTGACGGTTTCCAACCTGCCGGAACCGCCGGAGGGCATGGAGATCGCCAATGTCGATATCGTGGTGAGACTGCGTCCGAAACGCTGCGACTGACCGGCGCCTTATGAAATTCCTGGATTTGACGCTCCGGCTCGAATGGGTCGCTGTCGCGGTGGCGGCTCTTGTCTTCTATGCAATCGCCGGTGTTTCCTGGTGGCTGTTTGCCGTGCTCATTCTGGCGCCCGACCTGTCGATGCTGGGTTACATGGCCGGGCCGCGCGTCGGGGCGGTCGCCTACAACGCCTTGCACATACTGATCTTGCCCGTTCTGCTGGCGCTTGTCGGCAGCGTCTTTGACAATGCAATGGCGGTAGCTGTCGCGCTGATCTGGATCGCCCACATCGCCATCGACCGCGCTCTGGGCTATGGTTTGAAGCTGTCAAGCAGTTTCCAGGATACCCATCTCGGCCGCATCGGCCGCTAAACCATCCCCGAACCGAAGATCAGCGGAACAAATGCCGGATCCGGCGCTTGCAGCGCTGGCCCGACCTCCGGTTCGGAAAGTCAGTTCTTGACCTTTTCGCCGGGATAGGCACCCCAGACCAGCGACTGCGCGAGCCAGCCGGTATGGCCGTCGAAGGTCATTTCGCACCACTGGCCATCGCAGGACTTGATCGTGCCCATCACCCCCGGTTCGAGGATCGCGATGACGCCTGCATCTTTTGCCGGGTCGTCAAGGAGGTTGACGCGAGCGTCCTTGCCGCGCTGCCAGGGGGCGACGATCGCCGTGCGACGGCCCGAAAGCAGCGACTGATTGATCCAGCCCTCCGAGCCGTCGGCATCGCGCACACGGCGCCACGTATCGAACTCCTGGATGATCTCCATCGGCAGGCCTGGCTTCATATACATCCAGTCGACGGAATAATTGACGCCCGGCCCAACGCGCGAGTTGACGCGGCCGGATTTCAGGCTGACGAAGCGCGGCAGCGGCAAGCCGCTTGGTCCGAGCGTGACGCTCTGGGCGGGTGCGGCGGCACTTTGCGCCATCACCAGTGGGCTATGGATGAGAGCGCCGAGGAATGCTGCACTGAGGGTCAGGCGGAGCGACGCGAAACCAGACACTTTCGTTCCTTTCGGCGCCCGCCCATCGGCCTTCGCGCCCATTTTTCTTTGTCTTCGGCGGAACCGCTTGTTACATGGATGACGGTACCGCGATCGGCTCTCAGTTTCGCTGTTCTTGGTTAAAGAGGTCTCAACGAGATCGGGTTCGAGGAAACAATGACAGGCAAAAAGAAGCCCCTCGTCGTCATCACGCGCAAGTTGCCCGACGTAGTCGAGACCCGCATGCGCGAGTTGTTCGACGCCCGCTTGAATGTGGAGGACAGGCCGATGACGCAGCCGGAACTGGTGGCGGCGGTCAAGGAGGCCGACGTGCTGGTGCCGACTGTGACCGACAATATCGACGCGGCGCTGATTGCCCAGGCCGGCGACAACCTCAAGCTGATCGCCAACTTCGGTAATGGCGTCGACAAGATCGACGTTGCGGCAGCGGCCAAGAAAGGCATCACCGTCACCAACACGCCGAACGTGTTGACCGAAGATACGGCCGACATGACCATGGCGCTGATGCTGGCCGTACCGCGGCGGCTGGCCGAAGGCGCCAACGTGCTGACCGGCGATAAGAAATGGGCGGGCTGGTCGCCGACCTGGATGCTCGGCCGGCGCATTTGGGGCAAACGGCTCGGCATTGTCGGCATGGGTCGCATCGGCACCGCTGTCGCCAGGCGCGCCAAGGCGTTTGGCCTCTCGATCCACTACCACAACCGCCACCGCGTACTGCCGGCAATCGAGGACGAGTTGGAAGCGACGTATTGGGAAAGCCTTGACCAGATGCTCGCCCGCATGGACATTATCTCGGTCAATTGTCCATCGACACCGGCAACCTTCCACCTGCTTTCGGCACGGCGGCTGGCGCTTCTGCAACCGTCAGCTTACATAGTCAACACCGCGCGCGGCGATATCATCGATGAGGAATCGCTGGTCAAGCTCATCCATGACGGCAAGATCGCTGGCGCCGGCCTCGACGTCTACGAGCACGAGCCGGCGCTGAACAGCAAGCTGCTGAAGCTTGCCCACAAAGGCAAGGTCGTGCTGTTGCCGCATATGGGTTCGGCGACGCTCGAAGGCCGTGTCGACATGGGCGAGAAGGTGATCATCAATATCCGCGCCTTCTTCGATGGTCATCGCCCGCCCGACCGCGTGCTGCCGTTGAGGGCGTGACCTGCCGTCACGCCGGCACGGTCTTGCCGCGGCAACCGCGCGTTCGTCGTTGGATAGCTTTGGCTTACGAAAACGCCTTGCGCATGGTGATTGAGGTCGGCCGGTCGTAGCCCTTGTGCGCTGTCCGTTCGGTTTCACGAAAACCGAGGCGGGCAAAGGCTGCGTGATTTCCGGTCAGCTCGACCCGCGTCTGGAGCTCGATGGCGGTCCTGTTGTGGCTGCGGGCAAGATCTTCGACGGCCTGCATCAGCTGTTTTCCAATGCCTTGTCCCTGAAGAACCGGCTCGACCGCGAGCTTTCCAACATAGAGCTCGTCTGCGCGCTTCAGGATGAAGACGCAACCGACGATCTCGTTTTCCTTCAGCGCCAGGAATGCTGTTTCCTCCAGCGCTCTAGCCCTGAGATTTTCAACGGTGAGCCGATGCACCGAGGACGGCGGGTCAATAACCCCGTCCATAAAGGCGAAGGCGCGCATGACCAGCGCCAGCACCTCGTCCCAACGGTCGAAATCGGCCGCAAGCTGCACGATGGAAACGTCGGCAGGCAGGCTCACGGGCTGGTTCGCTTGTAGCGGATCGTGTCGAAGCGTGCCGCCAGCGCATCGTAGAGCAGCAGTCGTCCGACCAGCGGCTCGCCAATCCCGGTGATCAGCTTGATCGCTTCCATGGCTTGCAGCGTGCCGATGACCCCGGTCAGCGCGCCGACAATGCCGGCCACCGCGCAGGATGGCACCAGTCCCGGCGGCGGCGCCTCGGGAAAGAGATCGCGGTAGCTTGGGTTCAACTTGCCGTCCGGGCCGGTTTCGAATGGCTTCAGTACGGTGACCGAGCCGTCGAAGCGGCCAACGGCGGCATGCACGAGCGGCCGGCTTTCCGCGGCGCAGGCGTCGGCCACCGCGTAGCGTGTCTCGAAATTGTCGGAGCCGTCAACGACGATGTCATAACGGGCAATGAGGGTAGGGGCGTTGTCCACGGTCAGCCTGAAATTGTGCTCTTCCACGACGACGTTTGGATTGATGCGGATGATCGCCGCTCTGGCGCTGTCGGTTTTCGCCACCCCGACATCGCCCGTGGCGTGGATCACTTGTCGTTGCAGGTTGGAAAGCGAAACGATGTCGTCGTCGACGATACCGAGAGTGCCAATCCCTGCGGCGGCGAGATATTCGAGCACCGGCGCACCCAATCCGCCGGCGCCAATGACGAGCACCCGCGCCCGCTTCAGCCGCTGCTGGCCGGCGCCGCCGATCTCGGGCAGCACGATGTGGCGGGCGTAGCGTTCGAGCTCTTCATCGGTGAGGGCGGCTGTGATCATCGCCGGACCATATAGCGGAGGAAAAAGCTTGTCAGGTATCAATGCATGCCGCTCAGAAGTGCGCCATGAACCAAGTTCAAATGGTCGGCCTGACCGTGCCGTGATCGACGGTCAGGAATTGCGCGCGTCCCTTGAGGCTGTCAAACAACGCGGCATCGGTCCCGGTCATGAAGGCCTGGCAGTTTAGTTCCTCCAGGATCGAGAACAAGGCCGCCCGTCGACCGCCGTCGAGATGGGCGGCGATCTCGTCGAGCAGCAGGATCGGTGTCATGCCCGACATCTCGCCGGTTAGCCGCGCATGCGACAAGACAATGCCGACCAGCAGCGCCTTCTGCTCGCCGGTCGAACAGAGCTCGGCCGGCATCGCCTTGGGCCGGTGGCGCACCACGAGGTCGGAACGGTGCGGGCCGTCGAGCGTGCGTCCGGCGGTGCGGTCGCGGTCGCGCCCCTGGGCAAGCGCACGACGGAACCGTTCCTCTACGTCGACGGCCGGCAAAATACCGAGTTCGCCTTCCAGTTCGCCAGAGATGCCGATGTCGGCTTGCGGAAACGGTCCGTCGCCGGGCAGCCGGTCGATCATGGCGGCGAGCAGGCGCACCAGTTCGGCACGCGCCGCGGCAATCGCCACGCCGGTCTCGGCCATTTGCATCTCGATCGCATCGAACCAGGCACCGTCGCGTGAACCGTCGGCGAGCAGTCTGTTGCGGCCGCGCATTGCCTTTTCGTAGTCAAGCGCGCGCTGGCCGTGGCCAGGATCGATCGCCAGCACCAGCCGGTCTAGGAAGCGCCGGCGGTCGGCAGCCGGCCCGGGGAACAGGCCGTCCATGGCCGGTGTCAGCCAGACCACGCGCAGCCATTCCAGCATGTCTTCGGCTGAGCGTGCCGTCGCGCCGTTGATCCGCACCCGCCGGCCGGCTTCGCCGTCGCTGCCCGATATTCCGGTACCGATCTCGACCTGGCCTTCCGGCCCGTCAAGCCGGGCATGCAGCGCAAACCCACCGTCGCCGCCTTCGCGCGCCACCTCGGAATAGGGTGCGCGGCGCAGGCCGCGGCCCGGCGTGAGCAGCGAGATCGCTTCAAGCAGATTGGTCTTGCCGGCGCCATTGTCGCCGGAGAAAACGACAGCGCCGGGATCAAGGTCTATTGCCAACGCCGCATAGTTGCGGAAATTAGTAAGTGTGAGCTTACTTATGTGCGTCTGCTGCGGTTTTGCAGATCTGGTCACGACAGCAAGATGGCCCCGTTCGGGCCCTACACCCGCATCGGCATCAGCACGTAGAGCGCGGTCTCGTCGGCCATATCGTGGATCAGCGTCGGGGAACCGGCATCCGCCAGCATGAACTTCGCCTCCGTGCCGGTCAGTTGCGCGGCAACGTCGAGCAGGTATTTGGCGTTGAAGCCGATTTCGATCGGATCGGACGAATAGTCGGCCGCCAGTTCCTCGGTGGCACTGCCCGAATCCGGGTTGTTGACCGCAAGCGTGACCTGCCCTTCGGCGATCGAAAGCTTCACCGCCCGGCCGCGTTCGGACGAAATGGTCGAAACGCGATCGACGGCAGCGGCGAAACTCTGGCGATCGATAATCAGCTTCTTGTCGTTGCCGGTCGGAATGACGCGCTGGTAGTCCGGGAAAGTGCCGTCGATCAGCTTGGAGGTCAAGATAACGCTGCCGATGGTGAAACGGATCTTGGTGTCGGACAGCTCGGTAGTGACTGCAACATCGGGATCGTCGACCAGCTTTTGCAGCTCGCTGACCGTCTTTCGCGGGATTATGACGCCAGGCATGCCCTCAGAGCCTGCCGGCGCATCGATCTCGGCGCGCGCCAGCCGGTGGCCGTCGGTCGCGACAGAGCGCAGCTTCAGCTTGCCGCCGGCCTCGTGCGTGTGCAGATAAATGCCGTTCAGATAATAGCGCGTCTCCTCGGTCGAGATGGCGAACTGGGTCTTTTCGATGAGGCCCTTTAGTCCGACGGAATCGAGCCGGAAAATATGCGAGAACGACCCGGCTGAAAGCTCGGGAAAGTCGGACTGCGGCAGGCATTGCAGGCGGAAGCTCGAGCGCCCCGACGTCACCGTCATGGCGTTGCCGTCTTCGTCGGTCTTCAGCGCCACCTCCGCGCCGTCGGCAAGCTTGCGCACGATGTCGTAGAGCAGATGTGCCGGGACCGTCGTCGCCCCGCCACGTTCGACCTTTGCCGGCGTTGCTTCGGTCACCTCCAGGTCGAGGTCGGTCGCCTTCATTTCAAGGCTGGCCCCCTCGGCGCTGAGCAGCACGTTCGACAGGATCGGAATGGTATTGCGCCGCTCGACCACGCGGTGAACATGGTTGAGCGACTTCAGGAGATTTGACCGTTCCAGGATAACACGCATGACGAAACAGGCTCGCTTGAATGAATGAACGGGTCTCCGGCAAGCGGCGCCCCGCGAAAGGTCTGAACAGGCTCAGAATCTGCGTAAACTGACAGGAAAAACCCGGCAAACGCAAGCCCGCGCCACCGGTTCGGACCGGCTGCACGGGCTTTCTGGGGATAAAAAGGCCGGAGTCGGCGAGCCGGCGTTTTTCGGGCCGTCAGGCCTGGTCGTTGATCAGCCTTCTCAGCAATTCGAGTTCCTGCGCCAGTGTGTTGTCGGCACCGGAAAGATCCTCGATCTTGCGCACCGCATGCAGCACGGTCGTATGGTCACGACCGCCGAACCGCCGCCCGATCTCCGGCAGCGAGCGCGGCGTCATCACCTTCGACAGATACATGGCGACCTGCCGTGGCTTGACGACGGTGCGTGTGCGCCGGTTGGACAGAAGTTCGGTCTTCGACACGTTGTAGTGGCGCGCGACGATGCGCTGGATGTCCTCGATACGCACCCGCTTGGGTTCGCCCGAACGATAGATGTGGCCAAGGATCTCGTCGATGCGGTCGATGGTGATCTGCGGTTCGAAGGATTGACGAAACAAAAGCTGGTTGAAGGCACCTTCGAGCTCGCGTCCGCTGCCGGTCACAGTGCGGGCGACGTGGTTGAGGATCTCTTCGGAAATATCGAGCGACGCATCATCGAGCTTGGCGGTGGCAAGCCTGAGCTTGAGCATACCGATACGCATGGCGAAATCCGGGGCTGACATTTCCAGCGCGACGCCGCCGTTGAGGCGCGAGCGGACGCGTGGCTCCAGCGACTCCAATTCCGACGGCGGCCGGTCGGCAGCGACCACCACTTGCTTGGCGCTGTCGAGCAGCATGTTGATCAAATGGCAGAATTCGTGCTGGATCGACTTGCCCTGCAGGAACTGCATGTCGTCGATGATGAGGAGGTCGATGTCGCGCAGCTGTTCTTTCAGCGTCAGTGCGTTGTTGTCGCGGATCGCGGTGGCGAACCGCCACATGAAATACTCAGCCGTCAGATAGACGACCCGCGATTTCGGATTCTGCTTCAGCGATTCTGCGGCGATCGCCTGCAACAGGTGCGTTTTGCCCAGCCCGACCGTCGCGTGAAGAAAGAGCGGATTGAAACGCACCGCGCTCGACTGCGATTCCGCGACCGCCTTGGCCGCGGCAAAAGCCACTCGGTTCGATGGTCCTTCGATGAAGGAGGTGAAAGTATAGCGTGGATCGAGTGGCGAACCGAGAACATTGTGCCGGAACTCGGTTTCTGCCGGCATCCCCGGGCGGGGTACCGGGACCCGTTCGACCCTGCTGGGGCTCGCCGTGCCCGCAGAGAGCGCGGTTTGCGTCTGCCTGGTCATCTTGCGCGCCGGGGCCACTTCTGGCTCGACGCTGTTGCGGCCCTGCCGTGTGGCGGTGCGAACCACGATCTCGATCTTGAGGATCTCCGGATCCTCGTGCTTCCACAACTCGGTGATGAGATCGAGATAGTGGCCGTTGATCCATGAACGCAGGAATGCGGTTGGCACTGAGATGCGGACAATGCCCTTAGAGGATTCAGCGACCTTCATGCGCCCGAACCAGCTCGAATAGACCTCGGTTCCCAGACGCGCCTTCAACTGGGCCTTGACCCGATCGAACTTCTGTTCAGCTTCATTGGAAGCCGCCATGTCGTTCCTTCCGATTAACGTTCCAGGAAATGGGAGGTCGCCTGTAAGCTCCCTTTCGATGCCGCCGCTCTGCATGATCGAGTTCCTTGTCTCTTGTACCTGTTTTCCGCCGGGGATGCGCCTCCTGCATCCATGTTTCCGGCGACCGTGTCTTCGCTGCGACACCATCGCCGCCGCCGGCTGATGAATCGCCTCGTTGTCGGTCCGGCGCCGAAGAGCCGATCCGCTTTGGTCATGTCAGGGCAACAAAATGCCGTCCGGCGAAAAACCGCCGGCGCACCGTCGACCTGCCATGTACAATTACGCCAGTCCCCTACCGTATCGAAAAGACAAACCAACCCCGTCCGCGGAGTTGAATCCGCGGTGTAAACTCTGCCAATTTGAGCTGGCCGGTTTCAGGCTGGTCAAGGGCCAAGGGCCCGTCCCTTCGATGGACAGACATTACCGAAATCGCTGTGGATAGGGCAAGGCCACCCCTAACGGATTTTTAAGGAATCTGACTAGCAAGGGACGTTTCGAACGCCATGCTGCAACAGTTGATTTTGACAAAGCCATTGTGATTCAAACCCTTTTCCGGCGAATATGAAAAAGGCCACACAACGCGAAATTTTCTGAAATAATTCACTTGACAGCCAATTGTCGCCTATCGGCCGCAGCTGATGTGAACAAGCTGTGGATCACCATCGGTAAGCTTCTGAAAAGAAAAGGTAATCTGTGACGCTCGGAAATTTTCGCATTGGCAGTTTCGAAGGCTCCGAATATCAGCGGGCATGTATATGCCGGCAAAGCATTTCGAACTTTGAAATGCACCCGGAGCGCCATTTTGCGGGCTTTCTTTTAAGTACTTGCCGGCAAACGAAAAAAACCCGGCGCGATTGGCCGGGTTTGAAGAAGCGCAGTTCAGGAAAAGGTATATTAGGCCGACAGCACCTTGACCCGTTGGGCCAACCGCGACACCTTGCGCGATGCCGTGTTCTTGTGCACCACGCCCTTGGTCGCGGCGCGCATCAATTCCGGCTCGGCCACCTTGAAGGCAGCCTGTGCGGCCGCCTTGTCGCCAGCCGCGAGCGCCTCTTCGACCTGGCGGATGTAGGTCCGGACGCGGGAGCGGCGGTTCTTGTTGATCGCTGCGCGACGGGCGATCTTGCGCGTTGCCTTTTTGGCCGAGGAGGTATTGGCCATGGTGCCTCTCTTCTGATCTGGTGGGCGCTTGCGGGATACCGCAGGGCGCAAAAAACAAACGGGCAGCCACAGGGCCGCCTCGGTTGGTGCGGCTTATAGTTCAGCTTTTCCGGCGCGTCAACGCTGCAGCGATTTCTTTTTGACCGGCGCCTTCGTCATCTCATCGGTTCGTGAAATTCGGCTTCCGCTTGCCGCTGAAGGCCGCCATGCCTTCCTTCTGGTCATCCAGCGCAAACAGCGAATGAAATAGCCGGCGCTCGAACCGCAGACCCTCGGTGAGCGTCGTCTCATAGGCGCGGTTGACGGCCTCCTTTGCCATCATCACCGACGGCAAGGAAAAACCAGCGATCTTGGACGCTGCCTTAAGCGCTTCCTCGATCAACTCGCCGGCTGGCACCACGCGCGAGACAAGGCCGGAACGCTCGGCCTCGGCTGCGTCCATCATTCGACCCGTCAGGCACATATCCATCGCCTTCGACTTGCCGACAAAGCGGGTCAGGCGCTGCGATCCGCCCATGCCGGGCATGACGCCCAGCGTGATCTCGGGTTGGCCAAACTTGGCGGTGTCGGCGGCGATGATGAAGTCGCACATCATCGCCAGTTCGCAGCCGCCCCCCAGCGCATAGCCCGCCACCGCCGCGATGATCGGCTTTCGTGCCCGCGTAAATTCTTCCCAGCCGACGAAGAAATCCTGCAGATAGGCATCCACATAGGAGATGGACTGCATTTCCTTGATATCGGCACCTGCCGCGAAAGCCTTTTCCGAACCAGTGATGACCATGGCGCCGATGTCGGCATTGGCGCCCATGCTATTCACCGACGCGACCAGTTCCGCCAGCACTTGTGAATTCAGCGCGTTGAGCGCCTGCGGCCGGTTCAGCGTAATCAGCCCGACCTTGCCGCGGGTTTCGACGATGATGGTTTCATAGCCCATGCTTTGCTCCTCCTCGCTTCTGGTTCAAGCCTGACAGGCCCGGCAGTGGAAAGTCGAACGACCGCTTTGCACGATACGCTCGATGTGGCCGCCACAACCAGGCTTGGAGCAGGCTTCCCCCTCGCGATCGTAAACCGCGAAGGAATGCTGGAAGTAGCCCAGCGATCCATCGGTCTGCATATAATCGCGCAACGACGAGCCGCCGGCGGCGATCGCATCGGCGACGACCGAGCGGATTGCTTCGGCCAGGCGTTCGCTCTGCTCTTTGGCTTTCTTGCCGGCTCTCGCGAGGGTGCCCGCTTCGCGCAGCGGCGACAGGCCGGCCCGCCAAAGCGCTTCCGAGACGTAGATATTGCCTAGCCCGGCAATCAGCCTCTGGTCCAGAAGTGCCGCTTTCAGCGGTGACTTGCGACCTTTCAGCAACGAAGCGAGCAGCGCGCCGTCCAGTGCGTTGCCTGTAGGCTCGACGCCTAATCCCGCCAGCATCGGATGCATGTCGGGCTCGCCTTCCGAAAACAGCATGAACCCGAAGCGGCGCGGGTCGTTGAAGATCACGCGAGAGCGGACGCCGGCAGGGGATGCGATGTCGAAGACGACGTGATCGTGAGCAGTGTTTTTCGAACGTTCGTGGTGGAACGCGCCGGGCGTTGCGCTCTCGTCGGCCGTTTCGATGCGAAACGAACCCGACATGCCGAGATGGCAGATCAGAACCGGGCCGTTGTCCATGTGCATTGTCAGATATTTGGCACGGCGGCCGAGCGCCGCAATCGTCTTGCCGGTCAGCCGCTCCGAAAATCTCTCGGGGAACGGAAACCGCAAATCCGGCCGGCGTGCCTCGACACCGACAATGCGGGCACCTTCAAGGGCCGGCTGCAGACCGCGCCTGACTGTCTCTACCTCCGGCAGCTCAGGCATGGCCACCTATCGTGGCGTGGAAGGAGGTGCCGTAACGGCCGCGCGCCAGCCCGAGATGTTCGGCCACGGTTTCGCCGATGTCGGCAAATGTTGTCCTCAGTCCGATGTCTGCGCCTTTGAAACCCGGCCGTGTCCCGATAATCGGAATACGCTCGCGCGTGTGGTCGGTGCCGCGCCACGTCGGATCGTTGCCGTGATCGGCGGTCAAAATGAGCAGATCGCCTGGCCTCAGCCGTGCGAATGCCTCGGGCAGGCGCCGGTCGAAAGCTTCGAGTGCGGCGGCATATCCCGCAACGTCGCGCCGATGCCCGAACTCGGTGTCGAAGTCGACAAAGTTCGCGAAGACGAGGTCGCTGTCGCGGGCGTCTTCCATGGCACCAAGCGTTTTGTCGAACATCGCCATGTTGCCGGCAGCCTTGCGGACTTCCGAGATCCCCCGATGGGCGAAAATGTCGCCGATCTTGCCGATCGCGATAACCCGGCTGCCGCGCGCCGTCAGCCGATCGAGCAGCGTCGGTTCCGGCGGCGGTACGGCATAGTCGCGACGATTATGCGTTCGCTCGAACGTGGCGGCGGTTTCACCGATAAACGGCCTCGCGATGACGCGGCCGATATTCAGCGGATCGACGAGCCTGCGCACCACTTTGCAGAACTCGTAAAGCCGTTGCAGGCCGAAATGAACCTCATGCGCGGCGATCTGCAGGACGGAGTCGATCGAGGTGTAGCAGATCGGCTTGCCGGTGCGGATGTGGTCTTCGCCGAACCGTTCGATAATCTCGGTGCCCGGAGCATGGCAATTGCCGAGGATGCCAGGCACCTTCCCTTCACGCACCATTGCTTCGGTCAACTCGGCCGGAAAGGCGGGAATCTTGTCTGGGAAGTAACCCCAGTCGAAACGGACCGGCAGGCCGGCTATTTCCCAATGGCCCGATGGCGTGTCCTTGCCGCTCGAAACCTCTTGGGCCGCGCCGTGAAAGGCGGCGGCAAGCGGCGCACTGCCGGCATTCTCGAACCTGAAACCCGTCGCCGTTGCCGCGGCCTGGCCGAGGCCGAGCGCGAGCATGTTTGGTACAAGAAGGGGTCCGGCACGCAGGCCTTCGCGATCGGCGCGGCCTTCTGCGCAGGCCCGCGCGATGTGTGCGAACGTATTGGAGCCGGTGTCGCCATAACGTTCGGCATCGGCCGCGCCGCCGATGCCGAAGGAGTCGAGGACAAAAAGGAAGGCGCGTGCCATCGAAAGGTTCATCATTGCCTGTGCGTTGGCTCAGACATAGGGTTCCGCGCCGCCATTGGCAATTCGGAAACCCAACGGCACGGCTTGGCGTGCTGGTCCCGGAGAGACGAATCGCGGCATGGTCGATCCGCGGATGGAAATGCGCGGCGCGGAGCTCGCATGAGGCTTGCCCTGACAGCATTCGCCGCCGTACTGGCTTTGCTGCTGGATGCGTCTTGCACAAACCTGGCGCGAGCCGATTGGCGCGATGTTATCGGAACGTTCCGTATCGGTATCGCCGCCGAACCGTTGCCGGTCCGAGGACTATGTGCTGGCTGCAGCCATCGTGCGTCTAGTCTCGGCCCGCGGTCGCAAGCAATAGCAACAGACCGGTTAGCGGGCTTCAGGCGTCAGCAATCGCTGCACGGAATGGTCGGGCTCCTGCGCGGCCGCAGATAATAAGTCTCCGCCATCGATATCGAATTGAAGACCGAGCTCAACCCGAACCGGCTTTGGCCGTCCGCCGACCAGGTGATGATTGGCTTGTAGGCGAGATCGCTTTCGACCCGAATGAGGAACGTGCCTTTGATCTTGAGCGCGCTCGGGACCGTTGTGGTGGAATCCTTGACCGCGTCGACGCTAGAGACGCCATCGACCAGTTTGCGCGACCACACGACCAGGACTTTCGGCGTCGTCTCGTTCGTCACCTGTATCGCCGTGATAATGATCTTCGGTTTCGAGCGGTTGTAGGGCTGGAGCGTGGAACTGCCGATCGCCATGATGGCATCGACATCGGCCGCCTTGACGGTCTGCTGCTGCGTGACGAGGTCCGCTACCATGCTGCCGATGCGGCTGACCTTCTTGCTGGTCTCGATGGCTTGCGAGGCCTCCATTGTCATAAAGTACATGATCAACAGGACAGGCACGATGAGGGCAAACTCGACAGCCGCAATACCGCGGCGGTCCGAGCAAAGCCGGACTGCTCTTGTACAAATCCCTGCGATGCCCAGCTGTGCCCCCGCACGAATCATGGCTTTGCCCTTTTCAAGCGACTACGTGGTTCAGTTGTCGAACGGCTCGTTCTGCCAAGTGATCGAAGCAAAATGCAGCGTTTTGCCGTCCTTCAGGTTGGCCATCGATTTGGCCATGAAGTCGGTCATCACCGGCCATTTGTAAAAAACACGCAGCATGTTTCTCGACTCCGCCAGGCCAGGTGCGACGGTGAAGGTCTGTGTGCTCGTGCCCTTGGTCAGCACGACGTCGCCATCCTGGATCTTGAAACCGGCCAGCGCCGCATCGGCGAAGGTCGGATATTCGCGCAAGTCCACCAGCAATCCGGGACAGGTCTTGGCGACCATGATCTCCAATTTGGTGCAGATCATATCCCGCAGCTTGGTCCCGGACACATCGGCCGGTCTTAGTTGGCCGGTACGCAGCTGGCGCGCGATGTCGTCGGTTGCGTTTGCCATCACTTCCTGTGCGGCAAAAGAAATGCAGCTCTCCAGGATGGCGAAGACAAGAAGCGCGAAAGGAATTGCAAGCATGGCGAATTCGATCGCCGTGCTTCCGCGGCGGTCGCCCAAAAACCGTCTTGGAGAACCTGCTCGTCCTGCCTTGCTCATGTCCTCTGCCCGCCGATGCCGCTTCTGTATCGGTCCCACCCTTAGTCGGAACCGATTGAAGTCCGGTTGGAATGACCGTTAAATTCAACGGGAAGGCCTTAACCCGGCGATAACCGAAGCACGTACTCGCCAAAGACGGAGACGTCGGCTACTAATGCGCGGCGCTCATTTCGGCTTCAGAGGCCTTCTCGGCATCGCTCTTATACGAGCTTTCGCAATATGGCGCGCAGGACATGGTCTGTACTTCGGAACGCCGATAGATGCGCACCGACGACGCTGCCTGGCGCACGACGGTTATTTGCTCATCGACGATCGGGTTGCCCTCCTGGTCGAGGACGACGAGATTGGTGACGCCAAATCCCTTGCCGGTCAGTACGATCGTCGATGCGTCCTGCACGGAGGCGTCGGCGATCGCCGGATTGCCGACGACAATCGTATCGGCGGCGCGCGACAATTTGATGATCTTTGCCTGGTTCATCGTCACCTCGATGCCGGCGCCGGCCTTGGCTGGAAAGGCGAAAGCCGCTGCGGCAAAAAGCACGGCAACTGGAAATGATGATCTCGGCCCGGCCATTGAGGCGCCCCCTGGCAAACTGTTCAACAGAACATGAACGAGATTGGTGAACCAACCGTTAAGCGGCTGGAGTTCAGGATCAAACCGGAACCGGCATTGGGCCTAGCCGGCACGGCTGGAACGTCTTTGCCGAATTGCGCCTTTTGCGCCTTTGTCAGCCCGGTGGCCTGGCGGCGGGTATTTTAGTTCTGGGTTAACCACGCAATGTCGTCGAAGCGGGAAAGGAATCGGTAAGCCTGTTTATTAAGCCGATTGAAACAGCTTCTCCTTAGATTCGCAGTATCCGATCAGCCACCAAGAGAAGTTGACGGAAGTGCTGTAACAATTGGAGTAGGAGCTCGAATGTCTAACCTCATCGCACGTTTTGTGAAGGACGAATCCGGCGCGACCGCTATCGAATACGGTCTGATCGCCGCTCTTATCGCACTCGCCATCATGGTCGGCGCCGGCCAGCTCGGCAACTCGCTGAACGCCAAGTTCACCGCCATCTCCACCAAGGTGAACGGTAGCTGACCGTAACGGGTTCGGTTGTTCTGAAATAAGGGCCGCCGCTCTGGCGGCCCTTATTTAGTCCTGGTATGATTTGAAACTTAGGCCTCATCAGTCGTTAATCGAATAGGATTAGGTTGGGGCCAGATGCAATTGGGTCATAGGCGCGCCGATGCTTGAAGCCTTGATCTTCGTCGTGTTTCCGTTTTGCATGCTTTTTGCCGCGATCTCCGACATGCTTTCGATGACGATCGCCAATCGCGTGCCGGTGTTGCTTGTTGTTGTCTTCGCCTTGGTTGCGCCTTTGACCGGTATGGACTGGGCCACCTATGGCTGGCATTTCGCCGCCGCCGGCCTGGTTCTCGCGGTGACGTTCGGCCTGTTCGCGCTGGGCGGCATGGGCGGCGGCGACGCCAAGCTTCTGGCTGCCACTGCCATGTGGATGGGACTGAACATCCATCTCATCGAATACCTCGTCGCCTCGACATTCATCGGCGGCCTGCTGACGCTAGCCATCCTCGCCTATCGAAAATCGCCGCTTGCCGCCGTCACAAGCCACAATCCGTTCCTGCGCCATTTCGCCGATGAGGCGACCGGCGTTCCGTACGGCATCGCGCTTGGCATTGGCGGTCTGCTCACCTATTCCGACTCGCCATTGATGGCCTGGGCACTTACCAGGCTGGCGGGCTGAATTTCGCTTTACGCCTTTGGCGCCGAGCAGGCGAGTTGACCACGTTTTCCTTCGGGCCGGGCTTGTCGGTCCAATTTATATAAACGTTAAATTAATCACGATCGTAAGTATAACATTAACCTTGTTTTGACGATTGCCGCTGCAAAGTCCCGCTTGGCTACGTGGTTTGCCAAGGCGAGGTTCGGACAGATGCCAGCATCCCGATTGATTATTCTGAGCGTGGCGATAGCCGCGGCCGGTGGTGCAGGCTATGTCGCGAAGAACATGGTCGTGGCTCCGCCGCCTCCGGTTCTCGATTCCGGTCCTCAGGCGCCGGCGATCGCGCTGCAGGATGTGCTTGTCCTTTCCGGCGACGTTCCGATGGGCAGTCCGCTTGAAAACAACATTTACTGGGAGTCATGGCCGTCCGCCGGCATCAACGCAAATTTCATCACCCGCGCCGCCGAGCCTGAAGCGCTGGACAAGCTGAAGGGCGCCGTCGCTCGCGTGGCGCTCTACGCCGGCGAGCCGCTGCGGCGCTCGAAGCTGATCGGTGAAGGGCAAAGCTTCATGTCGTCGATCCTGCCCTCCGGCATGCGGGCCGTTGCCACAAGCATCTCGGCCGACACCTCGGCCGGTGGCTTTATTCTTCCCAACGATTTCGTCGACGTCATCATGACCCGCAGAGCCGATCCCGCCAATGGCGGTGGTCCGGGCTTCACGACCGAAACTATCCTGAAGAACATTCGCGTCCTGGCGATCGACCAGACCATTCAGGAGGACGAGGAAGGTAAGAAGACCAGGGTTGGCCAGACCGCCACCCTGGAACTGACGCCGCAGCAGTCCGAGATCATCACCGTCGCACAGCAGATGGCGGATCGCCTGACATTGGCGCTGCGCTCGATCAAGGACAGTCAGGACAAGAATGTGGGCGAAGCCGATTACCTGGTTTCCGGCAATGGCCGGCGCGGAACCGTGCGGCTGATCAAGTCGGGCGAAGTTTCCGAAGTGGGGGCAAGGAAATGAGGCTAAAAACCAAACTGCCGCTCATCCTGGCTGCGGCGATCGGCCTGTTTCTCCTTGGAACGAATGCATATGGCATTGTCGATGCCAGTGCGGCGGGCAATGCCAGGGTGACGGCTTCGACCGCCACCCAGCGGGTCAAGCTCGGACTGAACAAGTCGGTGGTCATCGACCTCCCGAGCGATGCCTACGACATTCTCGTCGCCAACCCCGCTGTAGCCGACGCGGTGACCCGCACTGCCAGGCGCATCTATCTGTTTGGAAAGGCGGTCGGCGAGACAAATATCTTCGTCTTTGGCCCGAATGGCGAGCAGATCGTCAGCCTTGACCTAGCGGTCGAACGTGACGTTGCCGGGCTGGAGGATTATATCAAACGCTTCATCCCGTCATCGGAGGTTAAGGTCGAGTTGCTGAACGACAACGTCGTTCTGACCGGAACCGTGGACACTCCTCTGGACGCCAAGCGCGCGGCCGATCTGGCAACCATTTTCGTGTCCGGCGGCGAGGCAACCACGGGTCAATATTCGCAGACCGCTGCCGGCGGTTCGGCTGAAGCCGGCGTCGCGATCGATAACCCGGATGCCGAGCGCCGCGTCAGCAAGATCGTCAACTTGCTGCAGATCATCGGCGACGACCAGGTGACGCTGAAGGTGACGGTCGCGGAAGTCAGCCGCTCGGTGATGAAGCAGCTCGGCGTCAACATGGTGGGCAACGGCAGCAGCAACGGCATCAGCTGGGGCGCGGTAAGCGACAATTTCACTGGTTTGGGCAAGTCGCTGTCGAACTCGGGCCTCTCTATCGGCAGCTCGACGCTGCAGGCCTACATCAATGCCATGGAACAGTCCGGTGTCATGAAAACCCTCGCCGAACCAACATTGACGGCCGTATCCGGCGAGAAAGCGACCTTCAAGGTTGGCGGCGAATACAATATGGTGACCAGCGTTTCCCAAGCCGTATCAAATGATAACCAGACCGGTCTGAAGACGTATTCTGTCGAGAAGATCGAATACGGCATTGGCCTGGAATTCCAGCCGGTGGTGCTGTCTCCCGGCCGTATCAGCCTGAAAGTCAGAACCTCGGTTTCCGAGCCGACAACGGAGGGGTCTGTGTCTTTGTCCGAAGGTGTAACGAGCCCGGGCATGAATGCCCTGTCTCTCCGCAAGCGCTTGGCCGACACAACGGTGGAACTGCCTTCGGGCGGCTCGATGATGATTGCCGGCCTTGTCCGCGATGATCTCAGGCAAGCTGTTAACGGCTTGCCCGGTCTGACAAAGATTCCAGTGCTTGGCGCGCTGTTCCGCAGCAGGGATTTCGTTCGCAACGAGACCGAGCTCGTCATCATCATTACGCCCTATCTGGTGAAGCCGGTGGCGCGCAATGATCTTGCCAAGCCGGATGACAATTTCAACGCCGCCAGCGATGGCGCCGGCATTTTCCTTGGCCGCGTCAACCGTGTCTACGGCACCATGCAGACCGACAAGCCCAACGGCCGTTACCACGGCGTTGTCGGCTTTATCTACAAGTAAGCGGGGAAGCGGTCATGTCTAAGGCAACATCGAAGGCACGGGCGATCACCGCGACGCGGTCAGTCCATTCGCGAATCTGGCGGCCGGCCGTTCCCATTATGGCGATCGCGGTGGCGGCATTGCTGGCCGGCTGCGCCAATCGCGACAGCGTCACGGTGGGTGCCATACCGGACGATTATCGCACCACCCATCCGATCGTCATAGCCGAGAAGATACAGAAGATCGACCTTCCGGTCGGCGCCGGCGACCGTGGCATGACCAGATCCCAGCGTGACACGCTCCTGGGCTTTCTGGACGGATACGACAGGAGCGCGGCTCCGGTGCTGACGATCGAGATTCCGAGCGGCTCAGCCAACGAAATCGCAGCGGCCGCGGCCGGCCGCGATTTCGCCAGGCTGGCCATAGCCAGCGGCATCAGCCGGAAGCGGATCGACATGCGGTCCTACCAGTCTGTTTCGGCCGAAGCGTCGGCACCGGTCCGTGTTGCCTACGTCTCGGTGAAGGCTCAGACGGATAAATGCGGTCGCTGGCCCGAAGACCTGCTGCAGACTTCGGAAAACAAGCACTATGCCGATTTCGGCTGTTCGTATCAGAACAACCTGGCTGCCCAGATGGCCAATCCGTCCGATCTGATCGGGCCACGCAAGCCGACGCCGATCGACGCGGAAAATCGCGGTGCTGTGATCGACGTCTATCGTGACAGAGGTATTTCGGACGAATTCCTCGGCAATTCGGAAGTCGAATATTAACGAGTGTTGAGGCTCAACAAACCCTAAGCCGCGCAAGTCACGGAAAGTGATGACAATGAGCAATCTTGCCTATGACACAGAGGTACCGGGCGGCGAAACCTCGGAGCAGGATCTTGCCGCGATGCAGGCGTTGCGGCCGATCCCGCGCATTTCGATCCAGGCATTTTGCGAGACCGAAGGCGTAGCCAATCCGGTCGAGCGCGCCGGCGAGGATCGCCGCATGGCCAAGGCCCATTTGAAGGTGCATATGGGGGGCATCCCCACCGCTATCGAATTCTATCAGTCGGCGCCGACGCCGAACCTGATCCTGCTTGAATCGCGCAGCGAGCCGAAGCTGTTGCTGGAACAACTCGCCCAGCTCTCCGAGCATTGCGACCCGACCTCCAAGGTGGTGGTTGTCGGCCACTACAACGACGTCGGCCTGTACCGCGAACTCATCCGTTCGGGCATTTCCGAGTATGTCATCGCGCCCGTATCGATGGCCGACATCGTCAGCGTGGTGTCTTCGATCTTCGTTGATCCGGAAGCTGAGCCGATCGGCCGCTCGATTGCCTTCATCGGCGCCAAAGGCGGCGTCGGCTCGTCGACCATAGCCCATAATGTGGCCTGGGCCATGTCGTCCCTTTTCAAATCCGAAGTGGTTGTCGCCGATCTCGACCTCGCCTTCGGAACGGCCAATATCAATTTCGACCAGGATCCGGCGCAAGGCATTGCCGAGGCAGTCTTCTCGCCGGAACGCGTCGACGAGGTCTATCTCGACCGGCTGCTCGCCCAATGCGCCGAGCACCTGTCGCTGCTTGCGGCCCCTTCGACCCTGGAGCGGGTCTACGATTTCGATCCCGACGCCTTCACCCAGCTTATCGACATAGCCCAGCGTAGCGCGCCGCTCCTCGTGCTCGATGTTCCCCACGTGTGGGCCGGCTGGACCAAGAACACGCTGGTCAAGGCCGACGAGATCGTCATCACGGCGACGCCCGAACTGGCCAATCTGCGCAACACGAAGAACCTGGTCGACATGCTGAAGCGGCTTCGTCCGAACGACCCCGCGCCAAAGCTTGTGATCAACCAGGCCGGTGTGCCGAAACGTCCTGAGATTACGCCGTCCGACTTCTCCGAATCGCTCGGCCTTTCGCCGATGTCGGTCATCCCGTTCGAGCCGCTTTTGTTCGGAAATGCTGCGAACAACGGACGTATGCTCGGTGAGATGGATGCCAAGAGTCCGGTTGTCGCCACGATCAACGAGATCGCCCATGTGCTGACAGGGCGCAGCGAAATCAAGGTGAAGAAAAAGGCTGGCCTCGGCAATCTGATCGGCAAGCTTTCGCGCAACAAGAAGTGATGCCTCAGCGGTGGAATTGGTAAGCGATCATGTTTGGTAAAAGAGGCAGCGACGACGGCAACCGGACCATTCCGGAATTCCGTCAGCCAGCACCCGCACCTGCTGCGCCGGCGGCCGCGAACCCTGTGGAAGCGGCTGTAACTGCCAGGCCGGCGGCGCTGCCGCCATCCGGCGCGCCTGCCGCGCCGGCGGTTCGCCGTGCGGTCGAGCCGCCGCCATTGGCCCCGGAGCCGAAAAGTATCCAGCGCCAAAAGAGCGAAACCTACTACGACACCAAAAGCCAGGTCTTCGCCGCACTCATCGATACGATAGATCTGTCGCAGCTCGCCAAACTCGATCCCGAAAGCGCGCGCGAGGAAATCCGCGACATTGTCAACGACATCATCGCGATCAAGAATTTCGCGATGTCCATCGCCGAGCAGGAAGAGCTTCTCGAGGATATCTGCAACGACGTTTTGGGCTACGGGCCGCTGGAGCCACTGCTTGCCCGCGACGATATTGCCGACATCATGGTCAATGGCTCCAAGAACGTCTACATCGAAGTCAACGGCAAGGTCGAGCAGACCGGCATCCGTTTCCGCGACAACCAGCAGCTCCTCAACATCTGCCAGCGTATCGTCAGCCAGGTTGGCCGCCGCGTCGATGAATCAAGCCCGATCTGCGATGCGCGTCTTCCTGATGGCTCCCGTGTCAACGTCATCGCACCGCCCCTGGCTATCGACGGCACCGCACTTACCATCCGCAAGTTCAAGAAGGACAAGCTGACGCTCGACCAGCTGGTCAAGTTCGGCTCGATTTCTCCGCAAGGAGCCGAGATTCTCAAGATCATCGGGCGTGTCCGCTGCAACATTGTCATCTCGGGCGGTACCGGCTCAGGCAAGACGACGCTGCTCAATTGCCTGACCAACTATATTGACCGCGAAGAACGCGTCATCACCTGCGAGGACTCAGCTGAGCTGCAATTGCAGCAGCCGCATGTGGTGCGTCTCGAAACCCGTCCGCCCAACCTCGAAGGCGAGGGCGAAGTGACCATGCGCGACCTGGTCAAGAACTGTCTGCGCATGCGCCCCGAACGTATTATCGTCGGCGAAGTGCGCGGACCCGAAGTGTTCGACCTGCTGCAGGCGATGAACACCGGCCATGACGGCTCGATGGGAACGATCCACTCGAACAGCCCGCGCGAATGCCTCAACCGCATAGAGTCGATGATCGCCATGGGCGGCTACACGCTGCCGCAAAAAACCGTGCGCGAAATCGTCGTCGGCTCCGTCGACGTGATCATACAGGCTGCACGCCTGCGCGACGGATCGCGGCGTATCACCCACATCACCGAGGTGATCGGCATGGAAGGCGACGTCATCATCACCCAGGACATCGTTCTCTATAACATCAAGGGCGAGGACGCGAACGGCCGGCTGCTGGGCGAGCACGTGTCGACTGGCATCGGCCGTCCGCATTTCTGGGAGCGCGCCCGCTACTACGGTGAGGAGCAGCGCCTCGCGGTTGCGCTCGAGGCGATGGAGAAACGCGCTGATTGATCCGTCTGGAAGCGTGGGGGCCAGGGTCGATGTTCGGAATTGACGGCACCGTATTGGCATTCGTCGTGCTCGCCGGCTTCAGCGCCGGCGCGGTGGCCTATGCTTTCCTGTTCAACCGGATCAGCACCGAGAAGCAGGTCGGCAAGCGGCTTGAATCGATCAAGACCGCCGAGACGGATCGTTCCGTCGTCAAGGCGTCGCGCGATCGCGTGGCGGAAGCGGCCAAGCGTCGCAAGTCCGTCCAGGATTCGCTGAAGGATCTCGATCAAAAGCAAAAGTCCAATCAGAGCCTGGTCAAGAAACCACCGCTGAAGATCCAAATCCGTCAGGCCGGCATGAAGATCTCGCTTGAGCGCTTCTATGTCTACTCGGCGGTCTGCGGCGTCGTCTTGACGGCTCTTGTCTATTTCATCGGCGCACCGTTGCTGGTCTTGCCGGCTGCGCTGCTGGTCGGCGTCTTGGGTCTGCCCCGCTGGTTCGTCTCGTTTCGCCGCGCGCACCGCGTCAAGGCGTTCCTCAACGAATTTCCGAACGCGCTCGACATCATCGTGCGTGCGGTAAAATCCGGCCTGCCGCTGAACGACGCCGTGCGTCTGATCGCCAACGAATCCCCCGAGCCGGTCAAGACCGAGTTCCGCCGCATAGTCGATTCGCAGCAAATGGGTTTGTCGATCCCTGACGCGGCCATGCGCATGCCAGAAACGATGCCGTGCACCGAGGCGAGCTTCTTCGGCATCGTCATCCAGATCCAGTCTCAGGCCGGCGGCAATCTTTCCGAAGCGCTGGGCAATCTTTCGCGCGTGCTTCGCGACCGCAAGAAAATGAAAGCCAAGGTCCAGGCATTGTCCATGGAAGCCAAGGCATCCGCCGTGATCATCGGCGCGTTGCCTTTCGTCGTCGCCTTTCTCGTCTATTTGACGAGCCCGAACTACATCATGCCCCTCTTCATCACCAGCACCGGCCATCTGATCCTCGGTTGTTCCGGCATCTGGATGTCGATGGGCGTCCTGGTAATGCGCAAGATGATGAATTTCGAAGTCTAGGACTCGCGTATGACCGATCACGTCATCAGAACTCTCACCGACCCGTCCCTGCTGATCGCACTGCTGGTCGGCATCGCGGTGTTTGCGACCGTCTTCACGCTGCTGCCCGCTTTTGGCGGGAACCAGCTCAAGGCGCGCATGAAATCCGTAGCGCTGGAGCGCGATGAGCTGCGCGCCAAGCAGCGCGCGCGGCTGGCAGTCGAAGCCGACCGCCGCCGCAAGGGCCTGCGCGAAGAACAGTCGGTCGGCATGCGCAATATTGTCGATCGCCTGGATCTCAGGCGTGCGCTGGCGGATGAAGGTACCTTGCAGAAATTGAAAGTGGCGGGTTTTCGCGGGCAAAATCCGCTGACGCGCTTCCTTTTCTTCCGTCTCGTCCTGCCCTTCATCGGCTTTGCATTGGCGGCGATGTATCTGTTCGTGCTCGGCGGATTGCCCGAGCAGCCGCTTTTCGTGAAGCTGTTCGTGTGCATCGTGGTAGCCTATGCGGGATTCTACGCGCCGGTGCTCTACGTCAACAATCGCGCTACCAAGCGCAAGCAGTCGATTCAGATGGCGTGGCCGGACGCGCTCGACCTGTTGCTGATATGCGTCGAGTCCGGCATGTCGGTGGAAGCGGCGCTTCGCAAGGTCGCCGATGAGATCGGCGCGCAATCGGTGGCATTGGCGGAAGAATTCATCCTGACAAACGCCGAGCTTTCCTATCTGCAGGAGCGCAAGCAGGCCTACGAGAACCTTGCAAGCCGAACTGGCCTGGAATCCGTCAGGTCGGTGTCCCAGGCGTTGGTTCAGGCCGAGCGCTACGGCACGCCCGTGGCGCATGCGTTGCGGGTGCTTGCCAGTGAGAGCCGCGACATGCGCATGAATGCCGCCGAGAAGAAAGCGGCCGCGCTGCCGCCGAAGCTCACCGTGCCGATGATCCTGTTCTTCCTGCCGGTGCTGTTCGCCATCATTCTGGGTCCCGCCGGCATCCAGGTGAGCCAGCGCGGCATCTTTGGCGACCAGCCGAAATCCAGCAGCAAGTAGCGCCAGCGGCGTTGCCAGAAACGCTGATACGATTCAGAGCCACGCTGCCGGTGCAGCGCGGCTCTTTGCGTTAGACATGTTGCGGAATTTGCGCGCCGGTTCGGCGCTCGAAGCGGTCAGTTGGTGGCGGGCTTTGCCTTGTCCTGGTCCTTGAGCTGGCTCCAGGCGTTCTGCTGCGCCAGCATCTGGCGAAGGTAAGCGACGTTAGCCTGCGCCTGATCCGGCGACAGCTCTTGCGAGGCGATCTTCTCGGCCTCGTCGAAACGGCCTTGCAGACCGACGACCAGCGCAAGGTTCTGGCGGACGCGGCTGTCTGCATTCGGCTGCTGGGCGGCTGAGCGCATATAGGTTTCGGCTGTGCGCAAATCACCTTCCAGCACGTACGACATGCCGAGATTGGAAAGGATCGACGGTTCGTTCGGCCTGAGGTCAAGCGCCTTGCGATAGCCTTGGCGCGCCTCGTCCTTCTGGCCGAGCTGGTCGAGAATAGCAGCTTCCGCCGATACCAGTTTCCAGTCAGGATATTCGGGCGTCTGGGCGCGGCGCACGGCATCGAGAGCCGGCTCGAACTGTCCGTTGGCGGCAAGCGCCTTGCCATAGGCGGCGAGCACGTCGCGGTCCTTCGGCAGGGCGATCGCCAGCTTGCGCATCACCGCAAGCGATTGGTCTGCGTCGCCGTCCATCTGCAGCGCCGCGGCAAAATTTGTCGCGATCCGCTTGTCGCTGGGGTTTTTCGAATAGGACTGGCCGAGCGCCATCGTAGCGTTGTGCAGTTCGCCCGCCGACATTGTTTCCAGCGGCTTGCCGCTTGGACGAGAAATCGAGCCAGTCGTCAATTTGCTGGTTCCGCAGCCAGCGACGCCTGCGGCAAGCGCCATCATCAACGCCGTGCTGATCAGCCTATTTGCGCTGGCGTTCATCCTGCGGTTGGTCGGCATCGGCACCAGGGCTCCGTTCATGCGCGTGACCATTTGCGAGGTCATCTTTCCTCCCGCAGAAATATTCTGTTAACCCTAACGGAGAGTTAAGAAACGCCGACTCGGAAGCCGGAGGCCAGCGAATGCCTGTCGAACTCGTCGAGAAAGAATTGAGCAATGCGCTGCCGGTCCATCTGGTGGCGAAGGATGCTCTGGCGGCGGCGGGCCTTGCGCCATCGTCGGTCGCCTGGGCCAAGGCCAACGGCTTTTCCGGCGAGGCCGGCAGGACGCTGATCGTGCCTGGCGACAACGGCGCGATTGCCGGAGCCCTGTTCGGCACCGGTGATGGCGAGGGCGCACTGGCCATCGGCGCACTGGCGAGAGCCTTGCCCGAAGGCGAGTGGCATTTTGCGTCCGCACCGGCCAAGCCGGAGCTTACGGCACTCGCCGTGGCGCTCGGCGGCTATGTCTTCACCCGCTACGGCAAGAAGCCAGGCAAGACGCTTCGCCTCGCGCTGCCGGCAGGCACCGACGCCGCCCGCATCCGCCGCCTCGCCGATGGCATTTTCCTGGCGCGCGATCTGGTTAACACGCCGACCAGCGATATGGGCCCTGGGCAGTTGGAGAAGGCCGCCCGGACCTTGGCCGCGACGCACAAGGCCGAAATATCGGTGACCAAAGGCGACGATCTTCTTACCGCCAACTTTCCGATGATCCACGCCGTCGGTCGGGCTTCTGCCGACGCGCCACGCCTGATCGACATGATTTGGGGGCCGAACAATGCCCCCAAGATAACGCTGGTCGGCAAGGGCGTCTGCTTCGATACAGGCGGTCTCGACATCAAGCCGTCCTCGGGCATGCTTTTGATGAAGAAGGACATGGGCGGCGCTGCCAACGTGCTGGGTCTCGCTTCCATGATCATGGCCACCGGGTTGAAGGTTCGGCTGCGCGTGCTCATCCCGGCTGTCGAGAATTCGATAGCCGGCAACGCCTTCCGGCCAGGCGACGTGCTGGTGAGCCGCAAGGGCATCACCGTCGAAATCGGCAACACCGACGCCGAAGGACGGCTGGTGCTCGCCGATGCCTTGGCCTTGGCCGATGACGAAGAGCCGCAGATGCTGGTCGATATGGCGACGCTGACAGGCGCTGCCCGTGTTGCGCTCGGTCCCGACCTGCCGCCGTTCTACACCGGTGACGAGGCGCTTGCATCCGAGCTGGCGGACGCCTCCGTTGCGGTCGAGGATCCGCTATGGCGCATGCCGTTGTGGAAGCCCTATGACGCCAAGCTGGCGTCGAAGGTGGCCAACATCAACAACGTCACGTCGGATGGTTTCGCCGGCTCGATCACCGCGGCGCTTTTCCTGAAGCGCTTCGTGGAAAAGACCGCCGGCTGGGCGCATGTCGATATCTTCGCCTGGAACCCGTTCGACCGCCCGCACGGCCTTGCCGGTGGCGAAGCGCAAGGCATCCGGGCGCTGGAGCAGGTCATTTCGAACCGCTACGGCTGATTCTCGGGCATAGCCGACGAAGGTATTGACTGAAACGGAACCGAAACAATTTTCCGTCATGCTGGACGGATGTCGATTATCATGCGTCCAAGCCAGGCCTTGCGACTATGGCAACAGGTGGTGTTATCCGAGGTGCGTGACGACGCGCCCGATCTCACTATGCGCCAGACGGCGATCCTGTTCACCATCTATCTCGATCCGCCGCCACATACGGTGCGGGGGTTAGCCGCCCGCCTCAACGTCACCAAGCCGGTGATCACCCGTGCGCTCGATACGATGGGGGCGCTGAAACTGGTGTCGCGCCACCGCGACGAGCTCGACAAGCGCAACGTGCTGGTCAGGCGTACAGTCGAAGGCGCGCTCTTTGTCGAGCGCTTTGGCGATGTTATCATTGCCAGAGCCCAAGAGTTGCCCATTTGAACGAGTTGCCGATTTGACCGCCAGGGATGCCCGCCTCCATGCCTTCCGCTCCGATCTCGCCGACGCCAGGCTGAGAGGCGAGGTCGCTGCCGACCGTTTCGTCGCCGGCCGGCCGGCTCGCATATCAGCCTCCGTCGCCGACATCCGCAAGGCGCCGTGCCCGGACGCCGGCGTCGATACCCAGCTTCTGTTCGGCGAAGACGTCCTCGTCTTCGAGGACGTTGAGGGCTGGGCCTGGATACAGGCCGAGCGCGACGGCTATGTCGGCTATGTCGCCGACACCGTGCTGGGCGGTCGGGAGCATGCGCCCACCCATGTTGTCTCGGTGCCGCGCACTTTCCTCTATCCGGGACCGGATTTGCGGTTCCCGGTGGGCGGGGAGCTCTCGATGGGGTCATTGGTGGCGGTGACGGGCTCAGCGGAAACGCGCGGCACGCATTATGCTCTGCTGCCGTCCGGCCAGGCGGTCATCTCGGGTCATCTCAGGCCGGTCGCCGAGGTTCACCCCGACTACGTCGCGGTCGCCGAGGCGTTTCTCGGCACGCCTTATCTGTGGGGCGGCGTCTCCGGATTCGGCATCGATTGTTCCGGTCTCGTGCAACTTGCAATGCACATGGCTGGCAGGCAAGTGCTGCGCGACACCGACATGCAGGCGGCGACCGTTGGTGAACCGCTCGACCCCGGGCCGGATTTTGCCGGGCTGCGGCGCGGCGACCTGGTCTTCTGGAAAGGCCACGTCGCGATCATGACGGACCCGGAGACCATGATCCACGCCAACGGCCACACCATGCTGGTGTCGCGTGAAGGACTGAGGGAGGCGGTCGCCCGTATCGGCTATCTCTATGGCGGACCGACCGGGTTTCGCCGGCCGTAACGCGAATCGATCACCTTTTGTTCTGATTCTGCTTGGCGATTGCGCGCCGCCGCGCTACCTCTGGCGCGTGACAGAGCAGCCGCGCCTTGCCCAACAGAATGCCGCCGTCGTCCTGCCCGAGCCATTTGTCAAATGGTTTGAGGAAAAGGGCTGGTCGCCGCGCGCCCACCAGATCGATTTGCTGGCCAAAGCCCAGGGCGGCCGGTCGGTATTGCTGATCGCCCCGACCGGCGCCGGCAAGACGCTGGCCGGGTTCTTGCCATCGCTGACCGAACTGGCCGGCCGACCGAGGAGAAGGCCGGGGCAGGCGCATCGAGGCATCCACACACTCTACATCTCGCCGCTGAAGGCGCTGGCCGTCGACATCGAGCGCAATCTCGGCAAACCCGTCGAAGAAATCGGGCTGCCGGTCACCGTCGAGACGCGCACCGGCGACACGCCCGCACACAAGCGCCAGCGGCAGAAGCTGGCGCCGCCCGACATTCTCCTGACCACGCCCGAGCAATTGGCGCTGCTGATTGCTGCGCCCGATGCCATGCGCTTCTTCGAGGACCTGCGCTATGTCGTGCTCGACGAATTGCATTCGCTGGTGACCTCGAAGCGCGGGCATCTCCTGTCGCTCGGGCTGGCCCGGCTGCGCTCGTTTGTGCCCGCACTGCAGACGATAGGCCTGTCGGCGACGGTCGCCGAGCCTGACGAATTGCGGCGCTGGCTGGTCAGCCAGAATCCACCGGGGCCGATGGCCGAACTGATCGTCGTCACTGGCGGCGCCAAGCCCGATATCTCCATTCTCGATTCGGAGGAGCGCGTGCCGTGGGCGGGACATTCGGCCCGCTACGCAACGCCGGAAATCTACAACGAGATCAAGCGCCACAAGACAACCCTGCTGTTCGTCAACACGCGCAGCCAGGCGGAGTTGCTGTTCCAGGAGTTGTGGCGGGTCAACGAGGAGACCTTGCCGATCGCACTGCATCACGGTTCGCTCGACGTCGCGCAGCGCCGGCGTGTCGAAAAGGCAATGGGCGAGAACGCCCTGCGCGCCATCGTCGCCACGTCGACGCTCGACCTCGGCATCGACTGGGGCGATGTCGACCTGGTCGTCCATGTCGGCGCGCCGAAAGGTGCCAGCCGGCTGGCGCAGCGCATCGGCCGCGCCAACCACCGTATGGACGAGCCGTCTAAGGCGATCCTGATACCGGCCAACCGCTTCGAGGTGCTGGAATGCAGGGCGGCGCTCGACGCCAATTATCTCGGCGCCCAGGATACCCCGCCGCTGGTCAACGGCGGGCTCGATGTGCTGGCGCAGCACGTGCTGGGCTGCGCCTGCGGTGCGCCGTTCCATGCCGATGCGCTGTTCGAAGAAGTGCGGACGGCCGCGCCCTATGCCGATCTCGACCGGCCGACATTCGATCGCGTCATCGATTTCGTCGCCACCGGCGGCTACGCCTTGAAGAACTACGAACGTTACGCCCGTATTCGTCTCAACAAGGACGGGCTGTGGCGGGTCTCAAATCCTCGCGTCGCCCAGCAATACCGGCTCAACGTCGGGACCATCATCGAAGTGCCGGCGCTCAACGTCCGCTACGTCCAGGCCGGCAGCAGAGGCGCGGCCTCGCGTGGCGGCCGGGTTCTGGGCAAGATCGAGGAGGCGTTCCTCGAAACGCTGACGCATGGCGACACCTTCATGTTCGCCGGCAAGGTGCTGCGCTTCGAAGGTATCCGCGAGAATGAGTGCTTTGTCTCGAATGCACCCGGCAGCGACGCCAAGGTGCCGTATTACGGTGGTGGCAAATTCCCGCTTTCGACGTACCTGGCCGAACAGGTCCGCGCCATGCTGGACGATCCGCAGCGCTGGAAGAAGCTGCCGGAGCAGGTCGCCGACTGGCTACGCTTCCAGGCCGACAAGTCGGTGCTGCCGAAACGCGACGATCTGCTGGTCGAGACCTTTCCGCGCGGCAACCGCTACTATCTAGTGGCCTATCCGTTCGAGGGCAGGCTGGCGCACCAGACGCTCGGCATGCTGCTCACCCGCCGCCTCGACAGGGCGGGAGCCAAGCCGCTCGGCTTCGTCGCCACCGACTATGCGCTTGCCATATGGTCGCTGGCCGATATGGGCCATATGTTCAGGGCGAAGAAACCGTCGCTGGCTGCGCTATTCGATCAGGACATGCTGGGCGACGACCTCGAAGCCTGGCTCGCCGGCAGTTGGTTGTTGAAGCGCACCTTTCGCAATTGCGCGCTGATCTCGGGATTGATCGAGAAACGCCACCCGGGGCAGGAGAAGAGCGGCCGCCAGGTAACCGTGTCGACGGATCTCATCTACGACGTGCTGCGCAGCCACGAGCCCGACCATATCCTTTTGCAGGCGACGCGTGCCGATGCCGCGACCGGTCTCTTGGATGTCAGCAGACTTGCCGAGATGCTCTCGCGCGTCCAAGGTCGAATCATGCATAAGAACCTCGAGCAGATATCGCCGCTCGCCGTGCCGATCATGCTCGAGATCGGCAAAATGCCGGTGCACGGCGAGGCCGATGACACGCTGCTGATGGATGCAGCCACGCTGGTCGAGGAGGCCATGGGGACGAAATGACTGTCGCGCTCGCCATGGCTGCGCCTCTGGCGGATGCGGGCGCTGTCCGTATCGCCGGCGAACGCGCGATCTGCGACCGTCGCGGCGTGCTCTATTTTCCCGAATTCCGGCTTCTGACCGTATCCGACCTGCATCTGGAAAAAGGCTCATCACTGGCCAGGCGCGGCACGCTGGCCCCACCTTACGACACCGGTGCGACGTTGCTCCGGCTGCAGGCGGTGATCGCCGATTATCAGCCTGCGATCGTTATCAGCCTGGGCGACAGTTTTCACGATGGCGGCGGCGCCGCACGTATGCACGCGAGCTTTCGCCAAAGACTGGAAGGGCTGATGGTCGGGCGCGACTGGTTCTGGGTCGCCGGCAATCATGATCCTGAAGCGCCGGCCGACTTGCCAGGCGAGACCGTGCGCGAGCTGGCCATAGGCTCGCTACTCTTCCGGCACGAGCCTTCGGCGGTGAGAGTGGAAGGCGAGATATCAGGCCACCTGCATCCTTGCGCCCGCATCGTGCAGCAAGGCCGTTCGGTGCGGCGTCGTTGCTTTGCCGGCGATGGCGGCCGCATGATCATGCCGGCTTTCGGCGCCTATACCGGCTCGCTCAACGTGCTCGATCGCGCCTATGCCGGGCTGTTCCGCCGCGAAACGCTGATGGCCTATATGCTTGGCACAGAGCGCATTTTCGCGATTTCCCACGCGATGCTCAGGCCGGGCTGAACCTACCTGCCGTAGTACAAAGTGACCGTGTGCTTGGCCTCGGCGAAGAACAGCCAGCGCTCGACCAGCATTCCGGCGAGTTGGGCGATTGCGGCGAGTATCGACAGTGCTGCCGCATAGGGCCACGGCAAGGCGAACGCCGCGACCAGCAGCAACGCGGGCAAAGCAAAGGCCAGCACCTGCGTGATCTGGCGGAGTTTAGCGCTGTGCTTGCGCGCAATGCGAAAACCCATCTCCTTGAGCAGATAGTTTTCCTCGGTATGCGGCCATTCCAGCGACCGCACCGTGCCGCCGGAAAGCCCGGTTGCGGTGTTGGCATTGGTCGGGATCTCCAGCCTGTCATTGTATCGCCAGGTCGCCAGCTTCAAACCCCAGCCGAGCGCGGTCAGCAACAGGGCACCCGCCAGAAGCATATTCGAGCCTGCGGCAAATCCCTGCAGCAGGGCGTTGAGCAGTACGCTGCCGGTCATCGCCGAAAAGACCAGGTAGGCGGGCAGGGTGAAGCGGCTGTGCCACTGGGCAATCGGCTTCAACGACGCGTAGATCATGCTGGTGGTGCAGACGGTTGCGACCGCGCCGATGGCAGCGAGCAGCCCGGCGACAGCCGCCCAGCCGCTCGTACGGCCGAGGACCACCCAGCCAATAGCGAACAACCCCGCCGGCACGAAGGTGGCGACCGAGGCAACACCTTCGCGCGACAGCCATGAGCTACGCCATTGCGAGAAGGCACGCCAGGCGCGTTCGGGCCGGCCGAGATGGCCGGCCGACGACAGCAGGCCTGTCGAGATCAGGCCAAGCGCCAGCCCCATGCCGGTGAGGCCAAGCCAGAAATCGGGCGGGATAAAGCCCTGTCCGGCGAGCACGCCAAGCAGCGCGAGCAGGCCGTAACCGGCGCCCGTGGCCGTGGTGAAAAAGACGACGGAGAAGGCTGGATGCATGAAGGCACGGGTCAGTTCGAAAGCATGCGGTCGACCCAGCCGAGGAAGCCGCCTTCAGCCTGCACCGCTTCAAGCGCTGGCGCCGGCACCGATGCGGCGCGGGTGGTGTGGGCACGTGGCGGCAGATATTTGTTGGTCGGCTTATAGCCCATTTCCGGCATCAGATCGACACCGCCGCGCTCGGCCACCAGTTGCGAGATAGCGGATGCCGGATCGCCCAGATCGCCAAAATGCCGCGCGCTGGTCGGGCAAGCAGCGACGCAGGCGGGCACGCGATCTTCCTCCGCCAGATTGTCGTTGTAGATGCGGTCGACGCACAACGTGCATTTCTTCATCACGCCGACATCGGTGTCGAATTCGCGTGCGCCATAGGGACAGGCCCAACTGCATAATTTACAGCCGATGCATTTGTCCTCGTCGACCAGCACGATGCCGTCCGACGCCCGCTTGTAGGAGGCGCCGGTCGGGCAGACGGTGACGCAGGCCGGTGTCTCGCAATGCAGGCAGGAGCGTGGGAAATTGACCGTGCGCCCACCCATCTCCGTGATGTGCTCATAACTGTGCACCCGATTGAACCAGACGCCGTCGACATTGCCGCCATAGGGGTCGATGTCGGTCAGCGGCGCCATGTGGCCGCCGGTGTTCCATTCCTTGCAGGCGGTAACGCAGGCCTGGCAGCCGACGCAGGTGTCGAGGTCAATGACCAGGCCGAGCTTTTTGTCGGTGTGGGTGGGAAGGCAAGTCATTTGGCAGCTTCTCTTTCCCGACGGAATTCGGCGCCGAAACTAAGCTTATCGGGCGGGGGCTCAAAATGCGGTGGCTGTCGGAACCGCTCGAACTGCGGTTCGGTGAAGCCTGCTTCCTCGTCTGCGCATTTGACGATGCGCACGCGCAGGTCGAACCATGCCGCCTGGCCGGTGACAGGATCGGAATTCGAATAGTGTTTGCCATTCGCATCGGCAGAGGTCTGGTCGCCGATGATGTGGTTGAGCAGGAAGCCGCGATTGGATTCGGCCGCATCATCCTTCAGCCCCCAGCTGCCGCGACGCTTGCCGATCGCATTCCAGGTCCACACCGTATTGGCGTTGACGCCGTCGACCAGCTTGATCTGTCCTTTGACCTTGCCGTTGATGCTCTCGATCCACACCCAGTCGTCATCGGCAAGCCCGAGGCTGGCGGCGGTCCGATTGTGCACGAACAGCCGGTTCTGGCTGGTGATCTGCCTTAGCCACGCATTCTGCCCGCCCCAGGAATGGTACATGTGCATCGGCCGCTGCGTCAGCGCGTGCAGCGGATAGGCTTGGCTGTCGACCGCAGCCTCTTCGAAGGGCGCGTACCAGAACGGCAGCGGATCCATATAGGTCTCGATACGGCTGCGCTCCGCCTCCGGCGGCAGCACCCCGCCATGGCCGCGCGCCGCAAGGCGAAAGCGCTGCATCGGCTCCGAATAGAGTTGGAAGACGATCGGCTCGGCCTTCGGCATGAAGCCCATGCTCTCAGCGAATTCGAGATACGAGCGGTTGGCCATCTTGTAGTAGCGCTGATCGGCGGCGAAGTCCTGGTGCCAGAAGCCGCCATTATCTATGTAGCGTTGCAACTGGTCGGGATTGACCTCGCCCTTGCCGACCGAGGCCCCGTCCTTGCCGCGCCAGCCGGCGAGCGGACCGACACCTGGCGTGCGCTCGTGATTGACGATGTAGTCGGCATAGTCGCGGTATTTGGCGGAGCCGTCGTCGTCAACGAAGCCGGGCAGGCTGAGCCGCGCGCCGAGTTCGATCAGCACCGTCTGGAACGGCCTGACGTCGCGGTCCGGCTCGACGACGGGATGGCGGATCGCGTCGCCCGGCCCGTCGGCATGGCTGATCGGCCGGTCGAGCAGACTGATACAGTCATGACGCTCGAGATAGGTCGTGTCCGGCAGCACCAGATCGGCAAAAGGCACGGTCTCGGAATAATAAGCGTCGGAATAGATGATGAACGGAATCTTGTACTCGCCCGACGCATCGATATCGGTCAGCATCGCCATCGTCTCGACCGTATTCATCGACGAGTTCCAGGCCATGTTGGACATGTACATGAACAGAGTGTCGATCTTGTAGGGATCGCCCGCCCAGGCGTTACGAATGACCGTGTGCATGAGCCCATGGGCGGCCAGCGGCGCGTCCCAGGAGTATGCCTTGTCGATACGAACAGGCTTGCCGCCTTCATCGATCAGCAGGTCCTCCGGTCCGCAGACGAAGCCGAGCGGCATGCCTTCGAGCGGTGTCATCGGCTTCACATTCTTGCCGGCGGGCTTTGGAGCCGGCGGCGCGGGCCGCGGATAAGGCGGTTTGAAGCGGAAGCCGCCCGGCGCGTCCACCGTGCCGAGAAGCACCTGAAGCAGATGAATGGCGCGGCAAGTGTGAAATCCGTTCGAATGGGCCGAGATGCCGCGCATCGCATGCATCGACACCGGCCGACCCTTGATGGTCTCGTGCCGGCGGCCGGCCCAGTCCGTCCAGGCCACCGGCAATTCGATTTGCTGTTCGAAGGCGACATGGGCGAGTTCTGCGGCAATGCGTCGGATGGTGTCGGCGGAGATGCCGCACCGGTCAGCGACGGCGTCCGGTGAATAGCTCTCGTCCAGATAACGGTCGGCGACGAGTTGGAAGACTGGCACGCAGCGGCGGCCGTCGACGAGAACGCTGCCGGTCAATGCGGGCTTCGCGTCGGCATCGCTGGCATTGACAGGCATCTTCGCCACCCTGTCCCAAGCCAGCGGATTGCCGTCGCCATTGCGCATGAACAGCCCGTCATCGACAGCTCCAGGCTCCTGAACGACCAGGATGTGGGCATTGGTGTAGCGCAAGAGGTACTCGAGATCGATGCGGCCAGCCTTCAGCAATTCGTGGATGAGGGCGAACACGAACAGGCCGTCGGTGCCGGGCCGGATGCCGATCCAGTCGTCGGCAATCGCGTTGTAGCCGGTGCGGCAGGGATTGATTGAAACCACCTTGGCGCCGCGCGCTTTGAGCTTGCCGAGGCCGATCTTGATCGGATTGGAATCATGGTCTTCGGCAACCCCGAACAGCATGAAATACTTGGTGTTGTCCCAGTCGGGCTCGCCGAACTCCCAGAACGAGCCGCCAATCGTGTAGAGGCCGCCGGCTGCCATGTTCACCGAGCAGAAACCGCCATGGGCCGCGAAGTTCGGCGTGCCGAACTGGCTCGCCCACCAACCGGTCAGCGATTGCGACTGGTCGCGGCCGGTGAAGAAGGCGAGTTTCTTCGGATCGGTCTGGCGGATGTTGGAAAGCCGTTCTGTCGCGATCGACAAAGCTTCCTCCCACTCGATCTCGCGGAACTCGCCCGAGCCGCGCAGTCCGGTGCGCAGCAATGGTTTCGTCAGCCGCGCCGGGCTGTAATGCTGCATGATGCCGGCGCTGCCTTTGCCGCACAGCACGCCGCGATTGACCGGATGATCCTTGTTGCCGTTGATATACCGAACCTTGCCGTCTTTGATATGGACGTCGATGCCGCAGCGGCAGGCGCACATATAGCAGGTGGTCTTGGCGATGCTGTCGGAGACATCAGGCGAAGTATCGACGCCGTCGCCTTCAGCGGGGGCGCGCGTATCGGCAAGCGGCCGTTGTGATGGTGCCGAATTGGCTCCGCGCAGCAGGTTGTTGGTCATGATCCGGTGATGCTCTTGCGCTCCGCGAACTTGGCTCTCGTCTTCGGGCCAGGGCCGCGCATGTAATGCTCTTCCGGCCGATAGCGTTCACCCAAGAGCCGCCGCCGCAGGCTGCGGGTCCAGTGCGCAAACACCGATTTGAACCGCCCCACCAATTCTACCCTCGACTGCTCTGGCGCGACTTTTTTCCAATTTCGGGCCAAAATTTAGAACAAAGCAACCGATCCGTCTAACAACTTGCTCTTGTAATTCTAATCGGAGTTGCTTCTTAATTGCTGGCATGACTCTGGACCAATTGCGGATCTTCGTCGCCGTCGCCGAACGGGCGCACATGACCAAAGCGGCCGAGTTGCTGGGCATCTCACAGTCGGCCGCATCCGCCGCGATCCGCTCGCTCGAACAGCAGCATGGCGTCCAGTTGTTCAACCGAGTGGGCCGCAATATCGAGCTCGCCGAGACCGGACGCCGATTCTTGCCCGAGGCCAAGGCGGTCCTCGAGCGGACTGCGGCCGCCCACAATGTGCTGGAGCATGTCTCGCAGACGATATCAGGCAGTCTCTCGATCGCTGCCAGCCAGACCATCGCCAGTTACTGGCTGCCGCGCCGGCTCGCCTCTTTCCACGAAGCCTATCCTGCCGTCAGGCTGAGCGTGAGCATTGGCAACACCAGGCAGGTAGAGACCAATGTACTTGATGGCGCAGCCGATTTTGGCCTGGTCGAGGGGCGCACCGAATCCGACATTTTGCGGCGTGCCAAGGTCGATATCGATCGCATGATGCTGGTCGTGGCGCGCTCGCACCCTGAGATCGCAGAAGTTTCGCCTGGACATCCCGACCTTGGCGGGCTTCGCTGGATCATTCGCGAAGGCGGGTCGGGCACGCGCGAGGCGCTGGAGGACCTTGCCCGACGCGACGGGATTTCGTTCGCGGACCTGCAGATATTCCTGGTATTGCCGAGCAATGAGGCTATTCGCCAGGCGGTCGAGGCCGGCGCCGGCGCCAGCATCATTTCGGAACTCGTCGTCGCGCGCGTGGTCGCCGAAGGCAGTCTGCGTTCCGTGCCGATCGATCTGCCGAAGCGCGAATTTGCCATGATCACGCATCGCGACCGGCAGCCAAGCCTGGCCCAGATGGCGCTCAAGGCGCATCTTGGCGGCAAAGCTGAGAGATCCGCGCCGCTTTAAGCCGATCAGCCGAACTTCCGCTGCGCGTCGAGCGCCAGCCCAAGCCCGACCGAGCCGAACACATCGCCTTCGATTACCGACGCCTGCGGCACCAGCGCCAGGATCTGCTGCCTGGCCAGCGGGATCGCGGTCGATCCGCCGGTCAAGAACACCGCGGTGATATCCGAGGCCTTCACCTGTGCGTCGCGGATGGTCTGCTCGACCTTAGCCGCAACACGCTCAATGTCCCTGGCTATGGTGGCTTCGAGACTCTTGCGCGTGATTTCTGCCGTGAACCTCACCTCCGGCAGCGCGACCTCGACATCGGCCGACGATCGGTCCGTCAGCTCAATCTTGGCCTTTTCGACCAGTGCCGCCAGCGCGTGGCCGTAACGATGCTCGACGATGTGGATGAACCGGTCGACCAGGTCCGCGCGCTCCGCCTCATAGCGGATCTGGCGCAGATGCGTCATCGCCCTCGCGGTATAGACCAGGTTGATGCGCTGCCACGTCGCCAGGTCGATGAAGTAGCTCGCCGGCAGATTACGTTTGCCATCCTTGGTCGGTGAGAGATGGCCGAGCTGCGGCATCACATGGGCGATGCTCAACAGCCGGTCGAAGTCGGTGCCGCCGATGTGGATGCCGCGGCTGGCCAGGATGTCGTCCTTGCGGTCAAGCGAGCGGGCGCGCTCGGGCGAGACCCGCACGATTGAGAAGTCGGACGTGCCGCCGCCCATGTCGACGATCAGCGCCAGTTCCTCGCGCGTCACCTTTTGTTCGTAGTCGAGTGCCGCGGCAATCGGTTCGAACTGGAAGGCGATGTGCTTGAAGCCGTGGGCACGAGCGGCATTTTCGAGTTCGTGCTCCGCCTTGGCGTCGGCCTCGGCATCGTCGTCGACGAACTGCACGGGCCGTCCCAGCACGACGCTGTCGACCGCGTCATGGGCTTCTTCTTCCAGCTTCTTTTTCAGATGGCCGACGAACAGGCCGACAATCTCCATGAAGCCGATCGAGCGCGCCTTGATGCGCGTCTTTTCGTGGGCGAGCGAGCTGCCGAGCACACTCTTCAACGAGCGCATCAGGCGGCCTTCGATACTGTCCGTATAGTTGGCAAGGGCGCGTCGCCCGAAATAGGTGCGGTTGTCCTCGAAATTGAAAAACACCGCACTGGGCAGCGTGACCTGGCCGTCTTCCAACGCCACCAGCCGCGGCTGCCCGTTCCTGACCACGCTCACGGTGGAATTCGAAGTGCCGAAGTCGATACCGGCAAATGCTGGTCGCATCGTGCGTTCCTGTAGTTCTGATTTGGGGAGCAGCAGCTCGTATCCGGTCGGGTCGGGGGTCGCGGTCTAGCCCATACCCTCGGAAAGGGAAACCACTTTTACGAGAGTTCAGTCTTTCCTGAACACCAGTCTTCCGAGCCAGCCGGTCAGCATGGCCAGCGATACGGCAAAGACACCGTATAGGAAGGAATAGTCGTGCGCGACGCGGAAGATCGACTGTTCGAAACCGGACTTGCGGATTTCGAGCTGGGCGGAGCTTTCCTTGATGAACAGGCCGCTCTTGAACAGGAACGCGCGGGCCTTATGGGTGCCGACCGGAACGTTTGGGGCGAGCCTGACGGTGGCGCGGAACAGGTTCTGCGACAGGAACTGCACACCGCCGACATTCTCGCTGTAGAGGCCGGTCGCCGCCTTGCGTTCGCGCAGCGCGGCGGTGAACTCCTCGATTGTCGCCGGGCTGTCCTCCGCGTCGGCCGGCTGCAAATAGAGGTTGGAGGCGCCAAGCGACAGCTGCTTGTAGCTGTTCGGATCGGTGACGTCCTGCAGCGGCCGCGTCGTCGCCACCGAATAGGAGACAGGTACGTTTTTGAAGGTCTCCGACTCCAGATTGACCCAGACGCCGAGCACCCGGTCCTTGCGGCGCACGACGACCGGCCGAGCCGGGCCTTCCAGCACGACGATCACGTCGTAGCGCCCTTGCCGCGCGACAAGCGGATCGGCATTTTCCAGTGAGCCGAAAATGGTCAGGTCGGCGCCGGAAAAGCCGGCGGTAATCGAGACATTGTCGGTGGAAAGGCCGATCTGGATGTTTTCGGTTAGTGGCGCCTGCGCCTTCGCCGGTGGCGCAGCAGCCAGCAGCGACAGCAAGGCGGCGGCCGCGAGCGTCCTTAGGCCGGCCATCAGCTCAGGCCCACGCCGGACAGAGAATAGAGATTGGGCGGCGTGACGAAAAGATCGATGGCAAGCCGGATGGCTACCGCCAGCACGAGCAGCGCCAGCAGCGCCCTGAGTTGCTCGCCCCGCAGCCTCTGACCAGCCTTGGCGCCATATTGCGCGCCGGCGACGCCGCCTGCCATCAACAGGAAGGCGAGCATGACGTCGACCGTCTGGTTGGTGGTGGCGTGGACCAGCGTGGTGTAAGCCGAGGTGAAGATGATCTGGAACAGCGAGGTGCCGATGACGACGTTGGTCGGCACTTTCAAAAGGTAGATCAGGGCCGGCACCATGATGAAGCCGCCGCCGACGCCCATGATCGAGGACAGGAAGCCAATCGCCGCGCCCAGCCCAAGCACCGGAATGACGCTGACGAAGAGCTTCGAGGCCCTGAACCGCATCTTCAGCGGCAGGCGGTGGATCCAATTATGCTGGCCGGATTTCTTCAACACCGGTGCGGCGCCGCTGCGAGTGGCGCGCAGCGCATTGACGCTCTCGACCAGCATCAGTCCGCCGACGGTGCCGAGCAGCACGACGTAGAGCAGCGAGATGAACAGGTCGAGCTGGCCGAGCCGGCGCAGGAGCGCAAAGACATAGATGCCACCGGTCGAGCCGACGATGCCGCCGGCTAAAAGCACGCCGCCGAGCTTGAAGTCGAGCGTGCCGCGCTTCATGTGCGACAGGGCGCCGGAGAAGGAGGAAGCGATGACCTGGTTGGCGCCGGTGGCGACCGCAATTGCCGGCGGTATGTTGTAGAAGATCAGCAGCGGCGTAATGAGAAAGCCGCCGCCCACGCCGAACATGCCCGACAGGAAACCCACCGCCGCACCCATGGCCAGCAGCACGAAGATGTTGACGGAAATTTCCGCGATCGGGAGATAGATGCCCACCCGTCAGTCTCGATCAGTTTGCCTCCTGGCGAATGCAACCGTTGCGGGCATTTTGCGTCAGAAGGCTATCTCGTTCTTGCGCCGGCCGGGCCGTGAAGTCAAACTTCGCCGCACCGCCGAAACAAAAAACAACTCAATCAGTTAACAGGCAAATCTGTGGCAAGGGCGTCGCGGAAACGACGCATCCGCCGTTATTTACGCGCAAGCAGCGCCTTGACCAGCTTTTCGTCGATCGCGCCGGTTGCCTTCATATCGTTGTCGGCCTGGAAGGCCATGATCGCGTTCTTGGTTTTCTGGCCCATCATGCCGTCGGGATTGCCGGCCTCGTAGCCGTTCTTGTTGAGAATGCGCTGGATGTTCTGGACCGCTTTCTTCATGTCGATGCCGGCGGTCGTCTGCGGTGTGCCGTCCTGCCACGATTCAGGAACGTCGGCCGAATTGGCGGCTGGATCGAGCGGCTTGGCCTTCCACAGTTCAGCCGCGGCCCGCGCACGCTCCAGCTGCTCGGGCCTCAGCGCCTTGGCGATCTCGTCGCGCTTGGCCGCCGCATCCTTGTCGCCGGTCTTGGCGACGAGTGCGAACCATTTGTAGCTCTCCTCGAGGTTCTGCTTCATGCCGACGCCCTTCGCCGCGAGGATGCCGAGATTGAACTGGCTATCCTTGACACCGAGATCCGCCGCCGCCTGGAACCAGCGCGCTGCCGATTCATTGTCGGTCACGCCATCCGCCGCCATCGCAAACAGCACGGCAAGATTGTGCATCGCGCTGGCATTGCCCTGCGCTGCGGCAAGCTGGTACCAGGTTTTCGCTTTCTTGATGTCGCTTGCGACGCCGATGCCCTTCTCGTAAAAATTGCCGATGCGGTATTCTGCCGGTGCGAAACCGAGTTCGGCAGCTTTCTCATACCATTTGGCCGCCGCCGCCATGTCTTCTTTGACGCCGCGAGACTCGGCGTAGCGCGAGCCGATCTCGAACAGCGCCTTGGCGTCGCCGCCGGCCGCTGCATCGCGCAGGGCGGCCGGACCGGCATCGGCCGGAACGTCGATCTTGGCAACGCCTGCCGCGGCAGCATCCGCCGGCGGCACCGTGCCGGTCGTGTCCTGCATCGCAGCGGTGGCTATAGCAGGCGCGGCAGCCATTGGCTCGGCGTCGCTGGCCGTCGCCGCTGCCGGCGCGGGCACTGCGGCCGCGGTGTCTTGCGCCGCCAGGTCAGCGGGCGCCGCGGAAGCCGAGGGCGCCGTCGATGTCTCGGCTGCCGGTGTAGCGGGGCCGGTTTGCGCCGCCGTGTCGTCCTTGGTCATCGATGCGGATGGCTCTGCCTGCCTGACGGTGGGCGACGGCGCTCTCTCCTGTGTTGTCGTCTGCGCGTCCGCCTTCGGCTCGCTGGCAACGCTGGCCAAAGCGGTTTCCACCGGCTGTACGGCCACGGCCGGTGCCGCCTCATTGTTGGTGACTTCGACCGGGTCGGAGAAGAAGGCTTTGCCCAGTTGCAGGCCGGCAAGCGCCAGCATGATGGCGATTGCCCCCATCAGGATCGGCTTGCGCCGCGCCTTGAGCAGGTCGCCGATCCTGAGTGCCTTGACCGGGCCTTTCATCGTCGACTGGCGCTTGAGGGCGTCCGCCTCGGCGGCCGCCGCCTGCGCAGCCCGTCTGGCTGCCGCGATGAAGTCCGATTTCGCCGCCTCAGCGCCGCCTTCCCGGGTCGGCTGCCCGCGCTCGTCGCGCACGCGCTTCATGATGGCGCTGAGGTCGGGTGCGCCGGAGCCGGGTTCCAGTGGTCGGTTGGCGAGCTTGGGGTCGAGGGGCTCGTCGAGATCGACGCTGGGTATCTCGGCGCTCTGCGCCGAGCCTGCAAGCGGCGGCATCTCGGCGTCCTTCTTGCCCTTCAAGGCGCGCGCCAGCCCGCCTAACATCGATTTCCTGCCGCCGCCTTGCTCGGTTTTTTCACGCGTCGTGTCTGAACCGAGAGCCGCCAGGGCTGCTGCGGCGGCGGCCTCGGCTGGCGTACGCGGACCTGGCTCGTCGCGCACGAGCGCCGCGGCGCGGCCGTCGAGATCGGCCATGCTGCCCGTCAACGGCAGCGGCTGGTCGAGGTCCATCGACGGTGCGTCCTGCACCGAGATCTTGGATGGCCGGCCGAAACGCTTGCTCAACTCCGCGCTTGCCGGTTCACCCGTCTCCAATGAACCAAGCCTGTCAACGATCTTGAGCAGCGTATCGTGGATAGCCTCGAACGTTCTCGAATTGCGCTCGTCCGAACGGCGCGTCAGTGCCTCGAGCGTCTTCAGGTCCTGGGCGAGGCCGGTAACGGCCGCCGTGTTGGCGCTTGATCCGGCCAGTGAGCGGACGGCGCTCTCAGCCGCCTCGCGCGCCGCGCCGAGGACGGAATCGCGGGTTCCGGCCAGCGACTTCTCGATTTCGTTGAGACGCGGGCTGATGTCGTCGAATTCCGGCAGCGGCGTGCCGGGCTTGGAAAGATGCGCCGTCAGGCCGGCGACCTGCGCCTCAAGGCTGCGGATCAACGCCGGGTCGATGCTGGCGACCTGTGCCGCGGACGAATCCAGCCGGCTTGAGATGTCTTCGAGCCGGCTCTCCAGGCCACGGATCGCCGCCTCGTTGGCGGGATCTGGAACGCGCGTCTCAATCCGCTTGGCCAGCGCGGTGAAGCGGGCGTCGATGGCATCCATGATGCCAGCGCTATCGACCTGCGGCATGCGCTGGTCCAGCCTGTCGGCGACCTCGTCCAACCGGCGCTCAAGGTCGCGAAACAGCATGTTGCCTTGTTCGATTGCGTCGCCCTGGCGACGTTCCATCATGCTGGACAGCACGTCGAAGCGCTGCTCGAGCCCCTGGAAGATGTAGTCGGCGTCGGGCATGGCAGGTGCGTGGTCGATCTTGTCGGCAATAAGCGCGACTTGCCTGGCAAGGCGCTCCATCGCCTGTTCCGGCAGATTGGCTCGGCCGGCCAGTTCATCCACGCGGCTCGACAATGTGTTGAGACGGTCAATGACCTCCCGACCCGGACGATCCTGCGACACTTCTTCGATTTGCTGGGCCAGTGAATCGATCCGCTTCTCGATGCGTTCGAAGGGCTCGGGGTCGAACGAATTGGCTTGCGCGGCAACCGTCGAGGCGACGATCGCGCGGGAAATCTCGTCGAGCCGCTCGTCGATCTGACTGAATGTGTCGCCGCCGCGATTGTCCTGCTGGCGGGCGAAATGGTCGACCGCTCCGGCAAGCGTGCGGACCTTTTCCTCGAGCGAGCGCAGCGACAGCGATTCCGGCAGATTGCTGACGGCATTGCTGATCTGTTCGAGCCGCTCCGTCAGCGCCGACAGGCCGGGTGCATCGGAACGCTTGCGCTGATCGGCCTCGACGCGATCCTCGAAAGCGTTCCAGCGGCGGTCGAAATCGTCCCAGCGGCGTCCGACCGCCTGCACGCTCTCCTCGCGCGCCAGCGTATCGAGCGCGGCTTTGACCTGCTCAAGCTCGAGCCGCAGCATATTGACGCTTCTGTCGTCGCTTTTTTCGGCCAGTGTCTGGATGGCGCCGGAAAGCCGCTCGAATTCGACGCTGAGTTCGGCGCTGCCTTTGCCGCCGCCATTTGACTGGAAGGCTCGCCCAATATTCTTGCGCAGTACCTCGAACTCGCGTTGCAGGCCGGAGGTCATCTGCTGGCGCAAGTCTTCGCGCAGGCCGCGCAATTCCCCGGCGATCTTGCCGGCTAGGGCGACGCTGTCCTCCTGGCCGCGCACCCGGTCGATATCGCGGGCGATCGCCTGGTAATTCTGGTCGAAAGCCGCTGCTGGACCTTTCGGCCGCTGCGCGCGTGGATCCTCATACCGGCGCTGCTGGCCATAGGGTTGGGCGCTGGGATAGCGTGGTTCTGCCGCTGGTCGGCGCGGATCGGGGTGGCTTGCCGTCTCCTCGCGCGTCCGCTCCCGCCGCTGCTCCAGAGTTTCCAGGGAGCGGTTGAGCTCTTCAAGCGTCGTGTGCGGCCGGCGTTGCCTGCCGGCGTTGAGTGTATCGAGGTAGGACCGCTTGCTGTTCATCAATGCGCCCGTTTCAGAATTGCTGGCTTTCACCAGGTTCCCAAAGTCCTGCCGGGACGAACGCGACTGCCTGGCTTGTTGCAGTGGAAGACGAGCTTCCCGGGTCTCATCCGCGCTCCGAAAAACCGTGAAAAATTCAGTACAGGATAGACACGGGTAACCGACATGCGCACATTTCGCCCCAACGTGGTAAACAACGCGTTAACCAAGCTTAAGAAGTTGCAACTTTGTCGGCTGGCTGCCGACGGCGCCGGGTGTCTTTTTTGGACGCGCAAAAGACGTTGTAGAATTTTGATCAGCCGCATGATCGCTCCCGAAATCGGCAACGACCTTTTAGGTTGTCCGCTGGTGCTGCGGCATAAAGTTGCAAGACCAGAACGCTCTTGCGTGGTGAGGCGGCTATCGATATAGAATTGACGTAAACGTAAATGAGCGGATTACGCCGTTTGCGATTTGTTTGTTGAAACCACGAGTGGAAGCACGCCCCCGCTTTCACTCAGGCGACGCAAGGTCCGCGACCGCGACGCCACCAGACGGGGAAAGCCAGTGACCATGAAACTTATTTCGCCCGGCCAAGCCGCGGCCAACACCAACGATATGTCGAGCGAAGCCGGTGAAGAGCTTGTCCGCATCGGCGAAATGGCCAAGAAATATGGAGTGACGCTGCGTACGCTGCGTTTCTATGAGGACAAGGGTCTGCTCAACCCGCAGCGCGACGGCTCGACCCGTCTCTATACACGCCGCGACAGGGCCCGGCTGAAGCTGATCCTGCTTGGCCGCAAGGTCGGGTTCTCGCTGCGTGACGTCAAGCAGATGATGGACCTCTACGATCCGAACGGCTCCAACACCAAGCAATTGCGGCTGGCGCTCGACAAGTCGGAGAAGCAGCTTGCCCGTCTGCAGAAGCAGCGGGCGCTGATCGACGACGCCATCAGCGAACTGAGTGCTTCGATGTCGACCGTCCGGCAAATGCTGATCGAGCGCTCGACGCCGCAGGCCAGCGTAGCGAGCTAAACTAAGCTTTCGATTTGTGACGAATAAGAGCCGCGTGGCTTTCGCTGCGCGGTTCTTCGTCGTTTGCCGTGCTTTGTCGTTTGTCGTCCTGGCGCGCGGGAGAAAATTTGCCGCAGCGCAGAATTGACGTTTACGCAAACGTCAATATTTGTTATCTCGACCACAACGTTGGTCCGTCTGCCATCCTCATAAGCTGGGGCTGATTTCGGGGCCAAGACCGCATGGTGGAGGAAACGCATGCCGATCTACAGAGCGCCGGTCCGGGACACGCTGTTCGTGCTGAACGAAGTGCTGGGATATCAGCGTTATTCCAATCTTCCCGGATTTTCCGACGCGACGCCGGATGTGCTCGAGGCCATCCTTGCCGAGGGCGCGAAGCTCGCCGAAAACGTGATGCAGCCGCTGAACCGCGTTGGCGACGTGGAAGGCTGCATGCGCCATGACGACGGTTCGGTAACGACGCCGAAAGGCTTCAAGGAAGCTTTCGACCAGTATCGCGAAGGCGGCTGGATGGGGCTCGCGGCACCTGTCGAGTTTGGCGGGCAAGGGTTGCCCTACGCGGTGCACACTGCGGTTGCCGAATACATGGTGTCGGCCAATATGTCGCTGATGATGTATGCCGGCCTGACGCAAGGCGCGATCGCTGCGATCATCACCCATGGCACCAAAGAGCAGAAGGCAACATGGTTGCCGAAGCTAGTCGAGGGCGCCTGGACCGGCACCATGAACCTGACCGAGCCACACTGCGGAACCGATCTTGGCTTGCTGCGCACCAAGGCCGTCCCCAATGGCGACGGCACCTACAGGATCTCCGGTCAGAAGATCTTCATCTCGGCCGGCGAGCATGACATGTCGGACAATATCGTCCACCTGGTGCTGGCCCGTATCGAGGGCGCGCCGGATGGCGTGAAGGGCATCTCGCTGTTCATCGTGCCGAAGCTCAAGCTCGATGCCTCAGGCAATCCGGGCGAGAAGAACACCGTCTCCTGTGGCTCGATCGAGGAGAAGATGGGTATCCATGGCAACTCGACCTGCGTCATGAATTACGACGACGCTGAAGGCACGCTGCTCGGCGAGGCCAATGGCGGGCTGAAAGCAATGTTCACCATGATGAATGAGGCGCGGCTTGGCGTCGCCCTGCAGGGACTTTCGCTATCTGAGGTTGCCTACCAGAATGCGGTTTCCTACGCCAAGGATCGTCTGCAGGGCCGCTCGCTGTCAGGGCCGAAGGCGCCGGACAGGAAGGCCGATCCGATCATCGTCCATCCGGACATCCGCCGCAGCCTGATGACCATGAAGGCTTTCAACGAGGCCGGCCGCGCGCTGGCGCTGTGGACGGCGATCAAGTCCGACATCGCTCACCGCTCCGGTGACGACAAAGATCGCCAGGTCGCAGACGACTACACCGGCCTGATGACGCCGGTGGTCAAAGGCGTGCTCACCGACAAGGGGTTCGATCATGCGGTAATGGCGCAGCAGGTCTTCGGCGGCCACGGCTATATAGAAGAGCACGGCATGAGCCAGTTCGTCCGCGATGCGCGCATCGCCATGATCTATGAGGGTGCCAACGGCATCCAGGCGCTCGACCTCGTCGGCCGCAAGCTGGCCTTGAATGGCGGCCGCGCGGTCCAGGCTTTCTTTAAGGAAGTCGGAGAGTTCTGCGAGGAAAACCGCACCGACGAGACGATGGCGCCCTTCACCAAGGCGCTGAAGAAGGGCCTCAACGATCTGCAGACGGCGACGATGTGGCTGGTGCAGAACGGCATGGCCAAGCCCGATAACGCCGGTGCCGCCTCGACCGATTACATGCATCTCTTCGGCCTGGTGGCGCTGGGCTATATGTGGGCCCGGATGGCCAGGGTGGCCGCAGCGAAATTGGCGAATGGCGCCGACGGCGCTTCGTCTTTCTACGACCACAAGCTGGTGACGGCGCGCTTCTTCATAGAGCGGATCATGCCGGAGACGTCGGCGCATCTTGCCCGCATCTCCAGCGGTGCCGACACATTGATGACCCTGCCGGCGGAAGCGTTCTAGCTTCGGCGTTCCCCTCCCCCTCGAGGGGAGGGTGGCCCGAAGGGCCGGGAGAGGGTCCTGCGTGCAGTGCGCCGACCTCCATTCTGGTGCATGCCTTGGAGGAAAATGATCGCAATGCCGTGGCACATGGCGCAGGTTGTAATAGATAAGGTCAAGCAAGTCATCGGCGACCCCACCCGGCCGCTTCGCGGCCACCCTCCCCTCGAGGGGGAGGGGAACGTCGGCGCGAGGGAGAAACCATGACCCACCCCGCCGAAATCCTTGGCCTTCCCAAGCCCGCCTGGGCGGCGGACGAGGTCGGCATGCTTTACGACATGGCGCACCGCTTCATGTCGGAAGAGATCGCGCCGCGTTACGACGAGTTCGAGAAGAACGAAATGGTCGACCGCGAGAGCTGGCTGAAGGCGGGTGCTGCCGGCCTGCTCTGCGCCTCTATGCCGGAGGAATATGGCGGATCGGGCGGCACCTTCGCGCATGAGAGCGCCATCATCGAGGCGATCGGCCATGTCGGCGTCGACGGGTTCGGCATTGGCCTGCACAATTCGATCGTTGCCCCCTACATCCTCCATTACGGCTCGGACGAGCAGAAGAAGAAATGGCTGCCGAGGCTGGCGACCGGCGAGCTGATCGGCGCCATCGCCATGACCGAGCCCGGTGCGGGCTCCGACCTTCAGAGCGTCAAGACGCGCGCCGAAAAGGACGGCAACCAGTACAAGCTCAACGGCTCGAAGACCTTTATCACCAACGGCCAGCTCGCCAATTTCATCATCGTCGTTGCCAAGACCGATCCTGAGAAGGGCGCCAAGGGCATCTCGCTGATCGTCGTCGAGACTGACGAGGTGGAAGGTTTCGAGCGCGGCCGCAACCTCGACAAGATCGGCCTCAAGGCCAACGACACGTCGGAACTGTTCTTCAACGACGTGCGTGTGCCGACCTCGAACCTGCTCGGCAACGAGGAAGGCCAGGGCTTTGTCCAGTTGATGCAGCAATTACCGCAGGAGCGGCTGCAGATCGGCACCACTGCTATTGCCATGGTCGAGCGGGCGCTGGCGCTTACCATCGACTACGTCAAGGAGCGCAAGGCCTTCGGCAAGGCCATCATCGAATTCCAGAACACCCAGTTCAAACTTGCCGAATTGAAGACCGAGGCGACCATCGGCCGCGTCTTCTATAATGACTGCGTTGCCCGCCACATCAACGGCGGCCTCGACCCGGTGACCGCGTCTATGGCCAAATACTGGCTGTCGGACCTGCAAGGAAAAGTCGTCGACGAATGCCTTCAATTGCATGGCGGCTATGGCTACATGAATGAATATCCGATTGCGCGCATGTTCCGCGACGCCCGCGTCCAGCGCATCTACGGCGGCACCAACGAGATCATGAAATTGCTGATCGGGCGCTCGCTCTGAGCGAGTTTCAGCAAACCCAAGGAGCAGGAAAATGGCCGAAGCTTATGTCTATGATGCCGTGCGCACGCCGCGCGGCAGGGGCAAGAAGGATGGCTCGCTGCACGAAGTGCCGGCGGTGCGGCTCGGCGCCAAGGTGCTCGAGGCCATCCGCGACCGCAACGGGCTGGACACCGGCACCGTCGACGACATCATCTTCGGTTGTGTCGATCCGGTTGGCGAGGCGGGTGCGGTCATTCCACGTGCCGCCGCTTTCGAGGCCGGCTACGACACCAAGGCGCCTGGCATGCAGATATCGCGCTTCTGCGCCTCGGGCCTCGACGCCATCAATTTCGGCGCCGCCAAGATCGCACAGGGCGCCGACGAGATCGTCATTGCCGGTGGCATCGAATCGATGTCGCGCGTCGGCATGGGCGCCTCCGGCGGCGCCTGGTTCATGGACCCATCGGTCGGCCTGCCCGGCTGGTTCGTGCCGCAAGGAATCTCGGCCGACCTGATCGCCACCAAATACGGCTTTTCGCGCGACGACGTCGATGCCTACGCGGTCGAAAGCCAGAAGCGTGCCGCCAAGGCGTGGGGCGAGGGCCGCTTCAAGAATTCGGTGATCTCGGTCAAGGACCAGAACGGCCTGACCATCCTCGACCATGACGAACATATGCGGCCCTCGACCGACATGCAGTCGCTGGCCGCGCTCAACCCGTCCTTCGTCATGCCCGGCGAAATGGGCGGCTTCGACGCCGTCGCCGTGCAGAAGCATCCCGAGGTGGAACAGGTCAACCACGTCCACCATGCCGGCAATTCCTCCGGCATCGTCGATGGCGCGGCCGCCGTGCTGCTCGGCTCGAAAAAGGCGGGAAAGACGCTCGGCCTCAAGCCGCGCGCACGCATCCGTGCGTTCGCCAACATCGGCTCCGAACCGGTGCTGATGCTGACCGGCCCCGTCGACGTCACCGAGAAGCTGTTGAAGCGGGCGAAGATGAAGCTGTCGGACATCGACCTGTTCGAGCTCAACGAGGCCTTCGCTTCGGTGGTGCTGCGCTACATGCAGGCTTTCGACATTCCGCATGACCGGATCAACGTCAATGGTGGGGCCATCGCCATGGGCCATCCGCTCGGCGCCACCGGTGCGATGATCTTCGGTACGGTGCTGGACGAATTGGAACGCCGCGACCTCAACACCGCGCTGGTGACGCTTTGCATCGGCGCCGGCATGGGCACTGCAACGATCATCGAACGCGTCTGACGGAGAGAGATGATGAGCTACACCAATTTCACCCTCGACATCGACGCCGACGGCATTGCGCTGGTCACCTGGGACATGCCGGACCGTTCGATGAACGTCTTCACCGAGGAGGTGATGCTCGAACTGAATACCATCGTCGACAAAGTGGCGAGCGATGCAGCGATAAAGGGCGCGGTGATCACCTCCGGCAAGGATACGTTCTCGGGCGGCGCCGACATCACCATGCTGCAGAAGATGCTGGCGACCTTCGCCGCCGACAAGGCGAAGGACCCGGAGAAGGCGACCAAGGCGCTGTTCGACAATGCGGGCACCATGAACGGCCTGTTCCGTAAGCTGGAAACTTCGGGAAAGCCATGGGTTTCGGCGATCAACGGCACATGCATGGGTGGCGCGTTCGAATTGTCGCTCGCCTGCCATGGCCGTGTCGCGGCCGATTCAGACAAAGTGAGGATGGCGCTTCCCGAAGTGAAGATCGGCATTTTTCCGGGCGCCGGCGGCACCCAGCGCGTGCCACGGCTGACCGACCAGCAGCAGGCGCTGCAAATGCTGACGTCCGGCCAGACGCTGTCGCCTCAGAAGGCCAAGTCGATGGGCCTGATCCATGAGATTGCCGAGCCGGACAAGCTGGTCGAAACCGCCAAGGCGATGATCAGGAACGGCTTGAAGCCGGTGGCGCCATGGGATGAAAAGGGCTTCAAGCTGCCCGGCGCCCCGATCTATTCGGTGGCCGGTGCCAATCTGTGGCCCCCGGCCATCGCCATTCTGCGCCGAGAGACCTATGGCAATTATCCCGCCGCTGCCGCCATCCTGAAATGCATCTATGAGGGCCTGTTGGTGCCGTTCGACACCGCCTTGCGGATCGAGCAACGCTATTTCACCGAGATCATGCAGACAAGGGAAGCGGCAGCGATGATCCGTTCGTTGTTCGTGTCGCTGCAGGAACTGAACAAGGGCGCGCGCCGCCCGGCCGGTGTGCCGGAAACGAAGTTCAAGAAGATCGGCGTACTCGGCGCCGGCTTCATGGGCGCCGGCATCGCCTATGTGACGGCCAAGGCCGGCATTCCGGTGGTGCTGCTCGACCGCGACATGGAGTCCGCCGCCAAGGGCAAAGCGCATTCCGACAACCTGATCTCGGATCAGGTCAGGAAGGGCCGCGCCAAGCCAGAGGACAAGGAAAGATTGCTGTCGCTGATCACGCCGACGGCCGATTACGCCGATCTTGCCGGCTGTGATCTTGTGGTCGAGGCGGTGTTCGAGGATTCGGCCGTTAAGAAGGATGCCACCGAACAGGCCGAGGCGGTGCTGAAGCCGTCGGCGATCTTCGCGTCGAACACGTCGACCATCCCAATCACATCGCTGGCCAGGAATTCGGCGCGCCCGAAGAATTTCATCGGCATTCATTTCTTCTCGCCGGTCGACAAGATGATGCTGGTCGAGATCATCCTCGGCAAGAAGACCGGCGACAAGGCGCTGGCCACCGCGATCGACTTCGTCCGCGCCATCAAGAAGACGCCGATCGTCGTCAACGATACGCGCGGCTTCTATGTCAATCGCTGCGTGCTGCGCTACATGTCGGAAGCCTACAAGATGCTGATCGAAGGTGTTCCGGCGCCGATGATCGAAAACGCGGCCAAGGCCGCCGGCATGCCGGTCGGTCCTCTGGCGTTGACCGACGAGACTGCGATCGACCTTGCCCAGAAGATCATGAAGCAGACCATGCGCGACCTCGGCGACAAGGCGGTCGACCCGAAGCAGATGGTGCTGATCAACACGATGGTCGACACGCATGGTCGCTTGGGCCGCAAGAACGGCAAGGGCTTCTATGACTATCCGGCAAAACCGGCCAAGAAGAAGCTGTGGCCAGGCCTCAGGGACCTCTACCCGCAGCTGTCGCCGGAGCAGGTCGATTATGAGGAACTGAAGCAGCGGCTGCTGGTCACCATCGCGCTTGAGGCGGTACGGGTGATGGAAGAGGGCATCGTTACCGACCCACGCGAGGCCGATGTCGGCTCGATCCTGGCCTTCGGCTTCGCGCCCTATACCGGTGGTGCACTGTCCTACATAGACGGCATCGGCGCGAAAAAATTCGCTAAGATCGCCAAAGGCCTGCAGAAGAAATACGGTGCCGAGTTCAAGGCGCCGAAGCTGCTGCTCGACATGGCCGAGAAGGGCGAGACCTTCTACGAGCGCTTCGATCCTTATACCAGAAACGAGGCCAAGGAGGCGGCGTGACGCCGTCTTCGACGGTGGACAAGATGGCGGCCAAGGGATAGAACAGGGAAGGTATTTTTTCCTGTTTCGAAGGAAGAGCAAGGTGCTCTCGCACGACCGCGTTTGGGCCGCCATCGACGCTCTTGCCGAGCGTTATTCGCTTTCGGCCTCTGGACTGGCCAGGCGCGCTGGCCTCGACTCGACCGCCTTCAACAAATCGAAGCGGCTGTCCTCAGATGGACGGCCGCGCTGGCCGTCGACCGAATCGCTGGCCAAGATCATCGAGGCGACCGGCGCCTCGCTGGATGAATTTGCGGGGCTGGTCGAGGGTCGGGGTAATTCCGACGCACTACCCGTGCAGAGACCGTCGGTGCCGCTGCTCGGCTTCGCCCAGGCGGGCGCCGGTGGCTTCTTCGACGACGCCGGGTTTCCAGCGGGGCAGGGATGGGACCTGATCGAGCTTCCGGCACGGGCAACCGAAACCTCCTATGCCTTGAAGGTCCAGGGCGATTCCATGCTGCCGCTCTATCGCAATGGCGATGTCCTGATCGTCGAGCCAGGGGCTACCATACGAAAGGGTGATCGCGTCGTCGTCAAGACCAATGCCGGCGAGGTGATGGCCAAGGTGCTCGACCGCCAGACACCGAGGTCGATCGCGCTGGTCTCCCTCAATCCCGATCACCCGGACCGCGACATCCCCATGCGCGATGTCGAATGGGTGGCGCGGATTGTCTGGGCAAGCCAGTAGGCGCGGGGCCGGTGCGTCTGCCTCACCTTGCCTTGGCTGTTCTGGCGATCCCGGCGATGGCCACGGCAATTGTCGCCGGCGGCCGCGCCGTCCAGAGCGAAAGCGGCGGCCCCTGGGAGCAAATCCAGGTCGGCGCTGAACCGCAGCCCGCCGCGCCGGCTACGTCGGCCATCCCGAAATCAGTGCCGGCCAAGCAGGCGGCGCATTCGAGGGCAATCGATCCAGAAATCGTGGTGCCGCCGCAGCTCGGTTCCAACGAGCTTGAACGGATAGAGCCGCGCGCCCCGTTGAGCGATCTGGCATTGGCCGGACCGCCCAAGCCGCCAAAAACGAAAATGCCCGACGACTGGAAAGGCACGAAACTATTCCAGCCCGTCGCGTCGGCCGCCGGGGTCATCGAAGCAAAGGGCTATTCGATTGCGGTTTCCGGTATCGACATCGTCAAGCAGGAGGAGACTTGCACCGACGGCGGCGAGTCCTGGAATTGCGGCATTCGGGCGCGAACGGCCTTCCGCGCCTTTCTCCGCAGTCGTGCGGTGGTCTGTGCCGTGCCGCCCGAAGGCGGTCGTGATCTGATCGCCGCCGAGTGCCGGATCGGCAATCAGGATATCGGCCAATGGCTGGTCGAAAATGGCTGGGCGCGCGCCGCCAAGGGCGGCCCTTACGTAGAAGCCGGCGAGAAGGCGCGTGCAGCAAAAAAAGGCGTCTTCGGGCCGGCGCCGAGCGTTTCAGGCCTGCCGCCGCTCCCGGCTGCTGCGTCGCGATCCGCGCCTGTAGCGCCTAGCTCGATCCTGGAGGAGCAAGACGGCGTCCTCATGCCGCCAGCTGACCAGCCAGCGCCCGCTGAATGAGCTCGCGCGTTTCGGCGATGCCGTAGAGCGCGGCGAAGGAGCCGAAGCGCGGCCCGCGTTCCTGACCTATCAGCACCTGATAGATCATCTGGAAGAAGGCGACGGAGACACCGGGTCCGCCCTCCGGGCTCTGCTTGGAATGATCCTGGTAGCGCTCGATCTTGCGCGCAACATTGAGGGCAGCGTTCTGGATTGCCTCGCTGTCGGCATCAGCCGGCAGCGCGGCGAGCGCTTCCGAAAGCTTGGTCAGCGCCTCGCGCTCGACCGCGTCGGCAGCACGGTACACTTTCGCCGGCTTCACGAAATCGTCGAAATAGCGGATGGCATATTCGGCCAGCCGGTCGAGCTCGGGATGGGTTGTCGGCGTCACACCCGGCGCGTGGCGCGAAATGAAACCCCACAGCACGTCCCTGTTCTGCGCATTCGAGGCGCTGACCAGGTTGAGCAGCAGCGAGAACGGAACCGGCAGGTCGACTGCCGGGGGATTGCCGTCATGCATGTGCCAGACCGGATTGCCCAGCCGCTCCTTCCAGTCCTGCCTCTGATAGGCAGAGAGGAACGTGTAATATTCGTCTACCGCCTTCGGGATGACGTCGAAATAAAGCTTCTTCGCGGTTCGCGGGCGCTGGAACATATAAAGGCTAAGGCTCTCGGTCGGCGCGTAAGTCAGCCACTCGTCGATGGTCAGCCCATTGCCCTTCGACTTCGAGATCTTCTGGCCGTTCTCATCGAGGAACAGCTCATAATTGAAGCCCTCGGGTGCCGGAGCATCGAGCGCGCGGCAAATCTGCCCGGCGAGCTTGACGGAATCGATCAGATCCTTGCCGGACATCTCGTAATCGACGCCGAGTGCTGCCCAGCGCATCGCCCAATCTGGCTTCCATTGCAGCTTGGCATGACCGCCGGTCACCGGCGTCTCGAAGCGCTCGCCGGTGTCCGGGTCGCGCCACACGATGGTGCCGGCGTCGAGCTTGCGCTCGTCGATCGCGACTTGCATGACGATGCCGGTCTTGGGATGGATCGGCAGGAAGGGCGAATAGCTCAGCGCCCGCTCCTCGCGCAGTGACGGCAGCATAATTGCCATCACCCTATCGAAGCGCTCGAGCATCTTGAGCAGCGTCCCGTCGAAGCGGCCGGAAGTATAATAGTCGGTCGAGGAAGCGAATTCGTAATCGAAGCCGAAACGGTCGAGGAAAGCGCGCAGCCGTGCGTTATTGGCGGCGCCGAAGGACGGATACTCATTGGAGAACGGGTCCGGTATCCTGGTCAGCGGCTTGCCGAGATAGGCGCGCAGCATGTCCTTGTTAGGCACATTGTCCGGCACCTTGCGCAATCCGTCCATGTCGTCGGAGAAGCACAGCAGCCGCGTCTTGACCTTGTCTTCAGTCAGCACGCGGAAAGCGTGGCGCACCATAGATGTGCGCGCCACCTCGCCGAACGTGCCGATGTGCGGCAGGCCGGACGGGCCGTAGCCGGTCTCGAACAGCACCGTTTCCGGGTAGCCGCTGCTCGCATAGCGGGCGACGATCTTTTTCGCTTCCTCGAATGGCCACGCCTTGCTTTCGGCGGCGGCGGCGAGGACTTCCGGGCTGAGATCGATCGGCTGTCGTTCGGCCATGATGCTATTCCTGCAACTTTGCCGGCATCCATGCCGGCAGCCGCATGCTCTAGACCATGATCCCGAAAAGTGGAACCCGGTTTTCGGGCAGGACCGTGATCAGGCAAGAAGATTAAGCGCCCCCGTCCCGATAGTCAGGATGGATCAAGTTCCAAGGCGTGATCGGAGCGCCGACGATCGCGGCTGTTTTTCCTTGCGGCGCCGGCCCCTCGTTCCTAACTTCGGGACCATCTCAAGGAGTTGTAAATGCCATTGTCGCCACACGAAGCCATGATCTACCTGATGGTCATCACCTCGGCGTCAGACCGCGACATGACCGACGTCGAACTGGCGCGGATCGGCGACGTCGTTCGATCCTGGCCGGTGTTTGAGGATTTCAACCAGGAGCGGCTGGTCGAGGTCGCCCAGGCCTGCCAGAAAATGCTGCATGAAAAGGATGGGCTGGAGGGCGTCCTGGCGCGCGTCGCCGAGGCGCTGCCCGAACGCCTGCGTGACACCGCCTATGCCGCCGCCTTCGAGGTCGCAGCTGTCGATCTCGAAATGCGCCTGGAGGAGGTGCGCGTCCTGCAGCTCGTCCGCCGGGAACTCGACCTCGATGCGCTGACGGTCGCCGCCATTGCGCGAGCCGCCAAGGCCCGCCTTCGCACGCTGACCTGAGCCGGCGGCCAAGCTCAGAAAAAACTGACGGGAAAATAGCGCAGATAGAACTCGGCGAACGTGCCTTTCACCGAGATTTCCTGCAGCGCGTAGTCGAAAGCGGCGGCCAGTGCCGGATCGTCGGCCCTGGTGGCGATTGCCATGCCTGAGCCGAGATATTCGGGCGCCAGATAGGGGCCGCCGGCAAAGCGGCAGCAGCCCGCTGCATCCGAACCGCCGAGCCAGAAGGCGAAACGCATGCCGTCGCCGAAGGCGGCGTCGATCTTGCCGGCTTTCAGCTCGCCATAAAGCTCCTCCGGCTTTGCGAACGGGACGATTTGGACGTCGCCGAAATAATCGCGCAGCATCCGCTCGTGCGCGGAGCCGGCGATCACGCCGACACGCTTGCTGCGCAGCTTGTCGAACATTGGTTCGGTCAGCGCCTGTGTCTTCAGCATGATCAAGCGTGCCGGAAATTGCAGGTAGGAGCGTGAAAATGCGTATTTCGACCGCGACTCCGGCGTCGCGGCGATGCCGGCAATGATCGCTTCGCCCTCGCCTTTCCCGAGCGCACCTTCGAGCTCGGCCCAGGGCAGCGCCTGGATCTGGCATTTTTCGGCAATGCCGAGCTCGGCGCAGATGGCGCGCGCCAGGTCGACATGGAAGCCCGACAGCCGGCCTGCCCCATCGAGGAAATTGAACGGCGGGAAATCCGTGGTGGTCAGGAATCGCAGCCGCGGCAGCATCGAAAGGTCCGGCTTTGGCAGCCGCTCCTTGGCGTCCCAGAACACCGGCACCTGCGGCTCCGCGGCGAGCGCAGCAACCGCAAGCGATTGCGCTCCGATCAATATCGAGATCAATGAAATGGATATGCGCCGAAACGCCACGCGACGACTCCGTCCGGGTCTTGCCCCGGCTTTCGTACGAAATAACAGGTTTTTGTACGAAAAAAACACAGGTACGACGGTTTTTGGTTTCATCATTGCAATTTAGGGATATTGTTTAGTGAGTTTGCAAGTGACTGCGTGATGCCGGCTGAAGAGGAGCAGTAGGACGCACAGGGGAGGCAGCTTTGCAGTCCGGGGTTGATGGCGTGGTGCGGGTTGATCACTGCCATTGGCGTCAAGAGCGGAAGGCAACATGGGGTAGATGTTGCGATGGGTCATTTCGATCGTACGCTGGAGTTGATAGATCAGTTGCAGCACGCCGGCACAGCCGCCGCCGTCTGCGAAAAGCTGCTGGGGGTAACAAGCGGGTTCGGGCTGACGGCGCTGATGGCCGGGACGGTTCCGCAACCTGGCACACCGAGAAACCAGCAAAAGGACCATGTGCTGCTTTGCGACTGGCCGGCTGAATGGCTTGAGCGCTACGTCGCGCGCAACTACGTCGATCACGACCCCGTCGTCAGCCACATGAAGCAGCTTCAAGCGCCATTCCAGTGGCGGGAAGCATCTCAGGGCATCCGCATCGGCAAGAGCGGCGGCGAGGTGATGGGCGATGCCGGCGAATTCAAGCTGCGCGACGGGTTGGCCTTCCCGCTAATCACGCTCGATGGCCAGATCGTCATGGTGTCGCTAGGCGGCGAGGCTGTCGAATTGTCGAGCGCCGAGTTCGGGTTGGTGTCGCTGGTCTCGACTTATGCGATTGGCCGCGCAATGCAGCTCCACACCATGGCGGGCAAAACCATCGATCATGTCGAATTAACGCCGCGTGAGCGCGAATGCCTGCAATGGGCTGCTGTTGGCAAGTCCGAATGGGAGATTTCACAAATTCTCGGCATTTCGGAACACACGTCAGAGAAACACCTTCTTAACGCCAAAAGCAAACTCGGTGCCGTCAACCGGGTCCAGGCCGTCGCGGAAGCGATAAGGCGCGGCTATATTAACTAGGTCGGCCGCGCCGGCCTAGAAATTCTTGCTTGCGTGATCGCGTAATTTTTTTGGGAAAGCACGGCCGTATCTTCCTATTGAAACTAGGAGACGGCAAATGCTTTTTTCCCTCACGACCCAGGAATTGATGGAACGGCCCGACCTCTGGGAGGCCGTTCATCGTTTGCGTTACAGAGTTTTCGTCGAAGAGATGGGATGGACCGATCTGCAGCGCCCTGATGGCCTCGAGATCGATCAATTCGACCACGATGAGGCAGTGCACCAGATCGTCATCCGCAATGGCGAGCTCGCCGGTTATCAGCGGATGTTGCCGACGACCCGGGCACATCTTCTAACCGATGTGCTGGCGGACCTTTATGAGGGAACCCCACCGTCGGGCCCGAATGTCTATGAACTGACCCGCTATGCGGTTGCGCCGGGATTCCGCGACGGTCGGCGCGGCGTGTCGACGGTCGGCACCGAGCTGATCGCCGGCTTCGTCGAGTGGGGTCTGAAGCGCAACGTCAACCAGGTGATCATCGAATTCGAGCCGATGTGGGTGCTTCGCGCGCTGCAGCTGCATTTCCTGGCAACCCCGCTCGGTTACCAGCGTACCTATGGCAACCAGCAGGTGGTTGCCACACTGCTCACCTTCAACGAGCACACGCTCGACGTGGTGCGTTCGCGCCGCAACCACTTTGCGCCGGTGCTGGCCAGAGGGTACCCGGACATGCTCGGACAGAGACGCGCCTCGTGAGATTGGAGAGAGGCCATGAACGTTCACTCAAAAGCAGAATTCCGCAATCACACGCTGATCGTCACGGTATCGTCGGGTGACGGCCGCCCGGTGCTGGACAGGCGGGCCTATGAAAGCCTGGCCAGAACATTCCACGAAGCCGCTGTCGACGACGACGTCCGCGTCGTGGTCCTGCGCGGCTTGGCCGGGTGCTTCTGCCTCGGTGCCGATTTCTCCGAATTTCTCGACGCCACCAAACATCGGCGACTGATCGCCGCCGTCACCGATATGTTCCGCACGCTGGCGACGTTCCCGAAACCGGTCCTTGCCTGTGTCGACGGCGACGCCGTCGGCGTCGGTTGCACCATCCTGTTCCACTGCGACATGGTGATCGCCTCGAGCAAGAGCACGTTTCGCGTGCCGTTCGTCGATTTCGGCCTGGTGCCGGACGCGGCGACCAGCATTCTGGCGCCGCAGAAGCTCGGCTATGCCGGGGCGTTCCGCTTCTTCTGCCTGGGCGACACGCTCGCCGCCGAAGATGCCAGGGCACTGGGCCTTGTCGGCGAGATCGTGACGGACGGCAGCGTCGAGGAAGCCACGTTGGCAAGAGCCAGGCAACTCGCCAAGAAGCCTGTCGCGGCGCTGCTACAGACGCGCGACCTGCTGAGGGGCGACACCGGCGCGCTCTGCGACCGCATCGACCAGGAGATCTCGCTTTTCCAGCAGGCGCTGCAGGACGACACCACGCTGAAGCGACTGCAGCGGATTGCCCGGCTGGCGGCATGAGAGCCGCGTATCGATGAGGTGAGCTTATTTTTCGAGGAAAGTCGGCCCTTCGCCGATGATCTTCTTGTCCTCCTTGCCGATGACGTCGAGGTCGCGGCCGTCATAGGGAAGCGAAAGGAGAATGCGCTGCATGACGGCCAGCCGCGCGCGCCGTTTGTCGTTCGCCCGCACAATGATCCAGGGCGCGAACTCCTTGTGCGTGCGCTCGACCATCAGGTCGCGCGCTTTGGTGTATTCGTCCCATTTGGTGATGCCGGCGATGTCGATTGGCGAAAACTTCCAGCTCTTCAGCGGGCTCCAGCGGCGGTCGTGGAATCGCTCGAGCTGCGTTTCCCGGCCGATGTTCAGCCAGAATTTGAAGAAATGTATGCCCTCGTTGCGGATCATCCGCTCGAAATGCGGAACCTCGTCCAGAAATTGCCCTTGCTGCTCGGGCGTGCAGAATCCCATCACCGGTTCAACGCCGGCGCGGTTATACCAGGAGCGGTCGAAGGTGACGAATTCGCCCGATGTCGGGAAGTGGTCGACGTAGCGCTGGAAGTACCATTGTCCAAGCTCGGTGGGCGTTGGCTTGGTCAGCGCCACGTTGCGCGCCGTGCGAGGGTTCAGATACTGGCGCAAAACGAAGATAGTGCCGCCCTTGCCGGCAGCGTCGCGCCCCTCGAACAGCGACATTACCCGCTTGCCCGTCGACTGCAGCCACGCCTGCGCCTTGACCAGCTCGATCTGCAGCTTCTCTAGCCTCTCGTCATACTCCTCGCTCTTCATCTTCTTGTCGTAAGGGTAACCGCCGGCGGTGAGCTTGCGGTCCTCGACCCAGTCGGGAAGCGCGGGGGCCTCGATGTCGAACGCTCTCTCCTTGCCGTCGATCATGATCTTCAGCGGCCCCGATGAGGGTGCGGCGGGGCTTTCCTTAGCGTTTTTCATCGAGGCGAACCTTTCCAGTTTCCGGACTCGTGCTATTGGGAGCCTTACTGCATCGGCCCAAAAATCGGAATCGATTTTCGGAAAGAACGATGCAGCAGATAAAGTGGTAGAGCGTCTTTTGTGCGTCCAATTGGACGCACTGCGCTCTAGCGCCGGTCCAGCAAGAAGTTCTTGAAGTGGCCGCAGACGGAGCGCAAATGGCCGACATCGGCACGGAGCGGAGAGGCAGGGCGCAAGCCGTCGCCATGCGGCTGTGGAACAGCCGCTGGCTGCTGGCGGCCGGCCTCGTTGCGGTTCTGATGGTCTATGGTTTTGCCGGCATGTCTGGCTATGTGGTGCTGCTGGCTGGCGCCGTGCTGGTTGCCGCTGCGATGCTGCCGGCCGGCATCGCCCGCCAATCGACCGAAAATGCCGCGGCCATCGAGTCGAGCGTGCAACAACTTTCCGGCGAATATCTCGCGGCGGCGGTTGCCGATCCGCTGATCATTTTCGATCGCTCCGCCGCCATCGTCCACGCCAACGCTGCTGCCTTTGCCGCCTTCGGCGGGATTGCGCCCGGCATGTCGCTGTCGCTGAAATTCCGCGCGCCGGAAATGCAGGCCTTGCTGGATAGTATCTTGGCGGGCAACGTCGCTTCGGACAGCGTCGACTACATAGAAAAGCTGCCGGTCGAACGAGCCTATCGGGTGAGCGCGTCTTCAGTCGGCCATGCCACGGATCTCTACGTGCTGGTGTTCAAGGACCAGAGTGAGGCGCGCCGGATCGACAGAATGCGTGCCGACTTCATTGCCAATGCCAGCCACGAGCTGCGCACGCCTCTCGCCTCGATCGCCGGCTTCATCGAGACGCTGCGCGGGCCGGCCCGCAACGACCCCGCGGCGCGCGAGCAGTTCCTGCAGATCATGCAGAACCAGACCAGCCGCATGGCGCGCCTCATCGACGATCTTCTGTCGCTGTCGCGCCTGGAGATGAAGCCCTATCTCAAGCCGGGAACCGAGGTCGACCTGCGCCAGGCCATCGACAGCGTCATCGATTCGCTTGGGCCGCTCGCAAAGGAAAACGGCGTCGTCATCGAGCGTGATTTCGCGGAAGGGCCGCTCGACGTGCCCGGCGATCGGGACGAGCTTTTCCAGGTCTTCGAAAACCTGCTGGAAAACGCCTGCAAATATGGTCAGTTGGGCGGACGCGTCGTGGTGTCGATCATACGCAGCGACAGCGATCCCGAACCGGGCATCGACGTCACCATCAGGGATTTCGGCCCCGGCATCCCCGAAGAGCACATCCCGCGCATCACCGAGCGCTTCTACCGCGTCGACGTCGAGAACAGCCGAACCCAGAAGGGCACCGGCCTTGGCCTGTCCATCGTCAAGCATATCCTGACCCGCCACAACGCCAGACTCTCCATCAGGTCGGAGGTCGGCAAGGGTGCGGCGTTCACGGTCCATTTGCCGGCTCGCTAACGTAGTACTATCTCTAGCACATAATGGGCCGTTTCTTTTTTCTGTCATCCGGCTAGCGTATCAGCGGGGATTCGAGGGAACGACTCAACCACGAGATCCCGGGAAGGCATTTCGTCATGCAGTCCGTGCATATCGTCAGCGCCTATGACGAGGAGCTGAAATATCTGTCGAAGCGCATCGCGGCGATGGGCGGGCATGCCGAGCGCATGGTCGAGCAGGCGGTCGCGGCGCTGGTCAATGCGGATCCGGGGCTTGCCCAGAAAGTCATTCGGGACGACCTGGTTCTGGATGAGGGACAGCGCGAGATCGACGACAAGGCGATCATCATCATCGCCAAACGCCAGCCGATGGCGACGGATCTGCGCGAGATCGTCGGCGCGATCCGCATCTCGGCTGACCTCGAACGGGTAGGCGACCTCGGCAAGAACGTCGCCAAGCGGGTGGTTGCCGTCGCAGACGGGCGCCAGCCGAACAGCCTGTTCCGCGGCCTCGAGGCTTTGGCCAATCTGGCACTGACCCAGCTCAAGGAAGTACTCGACGTCTATGCGTCGCGGTCGGTGGAGAAAATCGGTTTCGTGCGCGACCGCGACGACCAGATCGACGCCATGTACACCTCTCTGTTTCGCGAATTGCTGACCTACATGATGGAAGACCCACGCAACATCACGCCCTGCACACATCTCCTGTTTTGCGCCAAGAACATCGAGCGCATCGGCGACCACGCTACCAACATCGCCGAGACGATCTACTATATCGTCACCGGCGATCAGATGCCGGCCGATCGTCCGAAGGGCGACAAGACGGACAAGATTATTCTTCCCGCAACCCAACCAGCGAAGTGAGTTCTCTCAGCACTGATGCGAATTTCGGATTCGCCACCTGACAGAAAATTGCGCTAAGCTTTCGACGCGCCGACTTCTCAGTTCCGCGATGAAGGCCCCGCCTTCAGGAGGCTGCGATGGAATACGTCCGCGAGTTTGCTCCTGCGCCGCCGATGTCGGGTATAATCGCTTGCGGCGTCTATACGGCTGGGCGGCGCATCGCCGACATTCCGATCGAGGAAGCCGGCGAATGGGCCGGGAAGCCGGGCCACGTGGTCTGGATCGGACTGCTGGAGCCCGACCGCAATTTGTTGCTGCGCGTCCAGGCGCAATTCCATCTGCATGAGCTGGCGATCGAGGACGCCGAGCATCCGCACCAGCGACCGAAGATCGAGCAATATGGTGATGCCCTGTTCATCGTTGCCCGCACGGCACAGCTGATCGACAGCCGCGTCACCTTCGGCGAGACGCATCTGTTCGTCGGCGCGGGCTACATTGTCAGCGTCAGGCATGGCCCGTCGACCTCCTACGCCGCCGTTCGCCAGCATTGGGAAAGCTGCCCACATTCCCTTGCCAAGGGCGAGGATTTCGTCCTCTACGCCATTCTCGACTTCATCGTCGACAACTATATGCCGGTGCTTGAGCAGATCGAAAACGAGGTCGAGGCGATCGAGGACAAGGTTCTGCTGAAACCGATGACCGGCTCCGATATCGAACGGCTTTATATGCTGCGCCGCGATCTCTTGCGCCTGCGTAATGCGGCCCTGCCGCTGGTGGAGGTCTGCCGGCGGCTCACCAGCGCCGATCTGCCGCAAATCCACACAGCCATGCACCCGCTGTTTCGCGACGTCACCGACCACATCCGCACTGTCCAGGAAAAGATCGACAGCCTGCGTGAGGTTCTCGCCTTCGCCTTCGAGGCGAGCCTTCTGGTCGGTCAAAGCCAGGAGACGGCGATCTCCAAGAAGCTTGCCTCATGGGCCGCAATCTTGGCCGTGCCGACGGCATTCGCCGGCATTTACGGCATGAATTTCAGCGACATGCCGGAACTGAGGATGGAATATGGCTACCCGGCCGTCCTGGCGGCAATTGCCCTGATCTGCACGTTTCTTTACTGGCGGTTTCGCAAGAATGGGTGGCTTTGAAGCGAGGGCAGTAGGGCAGTAGGGCAGTAGGGCAGTAGGGCAGTAGGGCAGTAGGGCAGTAGGGCAGTAGGGCAGTAGGGCAGTAGGGCAGTAGGCTATCGCTTCGGGAGCGCGCTTCTCTACAATTCACCTACTGCCGTACTGCCTTACTCCCCTATTCCCCTAACTATCTGCTCCGCCGCCGCTCCGATGCCGGCTGGAACGCCACACGGGCGTGGTACTTGCAGTAGGGGCCGGTTTCGGCGGCGTCGTTGCCGCAGAAATGGAAGTCTTCCGAAAGCGGATCGCCGTTCGGCCATTTGCAAGTGCGCTCGTTGAGTTCGACAAGTTGCAGATGCCGCGAGATCGGCACCACGACGTTCTCGACCGGGCGGATATAGTGGCGCGCCACCGGTTCGGCATCGAACTGCGCCTTGAGCGCGGTCGCACCGATCGACATCGAGGTGGTGGCATGGCGTGTGGCGCTTGCTGCCCGGGACACCGATTTCTGGATCGTCGATCCCTGCACCGTCTTCTTCTGGCGTGCCGGTGAGGCGGTCGTGCGTCCGCGACCGGACAGTTTCAGCCGGTGCACTTTGCCGATGACCGCATTGCGGCTGACCCCGCCAAGCTGTGCGGCGATCTGGCTGGCGCTGAGGCCCTCCGACCACAATTTTCTGAGAAGTTCGACTCGCTCGTCAGTCCAGTTCATGAGACCGCGCTCCTGCTGAAACGTGCGGCAATCGGAATCCATTCCCGACCCGGCTTCTGCCGGGCAGACACCACATATATCGGGTGATTAGGTCCGCCGCACGAAATCTAGTTATTTCTCTACTACAATTACCTTATGCGCTGACTCGGTGACAAGAGTCCCAAGGCCAACACGAATCGGTTTTTTCGGTTTTCCCCAACTTGCCCGGTCGCTTATGAGCCGGCGTTATGCTGGGGGGCTTGCCGCGCGACCTTGCGCGACCTTTTCGTTGACTTCACGGCCGAAAAACACGATAAGCCACAAGGGCCGCCGCTTTGGCGGCTTTTTGATTTTTCCGGTTCCGGAGACGCATATAATGAGCGGTTCGGCGCTTTTCGAGACCTTTGTTCGCGCACCCCTGGCTTTCGACCATGGTGAAGGCACCTGGCTGGTCACCGACAAGGGCGAGCGATATCTCGATTTCGCCGGCGGCATCGCCGTGAATTCGTTGGGCTACAGCCATCCGCATCTGGTCGCGGCCCTCACCGAGCAGGCCGCCAAGCTCTGGCACGTCTCCAATCTGTACGAGATTCCGGGACAGAGCCGGCTCGGCGAGCGGCTGGCCGACGCAAGCTTCGCCGACAAGGTGTTCTTCACCAATTCCGGCGCAGAGGCGCTCGAATGCGCCATCAAGACGGCGCGGCGCTACCACTTCGTCAAGGGCCATCCCGAGCGCTACCGCACAATCACCTTCGAAGGCGCCTTCCACGGCCGCACCCTGGCGACCATCGCCGCCGGCGGCCAGTACAAGTATCTGGAAGGTTTCGGCCCCAAGGTCGACGGCTTCGACCAGGTCGGTTTCGACGATATGGATGCCGCCGAGAAGGCGATCACGCCTGAAACCGCGGCGATCCTGATCGAGCCGGTGCAAGGCGAGGGCGGCATCAGGCAAGTGCCGACGCAATCGCTGAAGCGGCTCAGGCAGCTCTGCGATCAGCACGGACTGCTCCTGATTTTCGACGAGGTCCAATGCGGCGTCGGCCGCACCGGAAAGCTGTTCGCGCATGAGTGGGCGGGTGTCACACCCGACCTCATGGCGGTGGCCAAAGGCATCGGCGGCGGCTTCCCGATGGGTGCCTGCCTCGCCACCGACGAGGCAGCGGTCGGCATGACCGCCGGCGTGCACGGCACCACCTTCGGCGGCAATCCGCTGGCAATGGCGGTCGGCAACGCCGTGCTCGACGTGGTGCTGGAAGACGGCTTTCTCGAAGACGTCCGGCGCAAGGCACTGCTGTTGAAGCAGGGGCTCGCTGGCGTCGCCGACGAATTTCCGGATGTTATCGAAAGCATCAAGGGTAACGGCCTGATGCTCGGGCTTAAATGCGCGATGCCCAACACCAAGGTCACGGTGGCACTGCGTGACCAGCATCTCTTGACGGTTCCGGCAGGCGACAACGTTATCCGCCTGCTACCGCCTCTCACCGTCACCGACGCCGAGATCCACGAAGCGCTCGAGCGCATTCGTGCCGGCGCCAAGAGCCTGGCGGATGCCATCGTCGCTGCCGCTGCGAAGTAATCCTGGAATTTCTGATGTCCCTTCGCCATTTCACCGATCTTTCCGCCGTTTCCGAAGGCGATCTGCGCTTCATGCTCGACGACGCAGCGGTGCGAAAGGCAAGGCTCAAGGCCGGCGAACACAGCAAGCCGCTCGAAGGCAAGGTGCTGGCGATGATCTTCGACAAGCCGTCGACGCGCACGCGCGTGTCGTTCGACGTCGGTATGCGGCAGTTGGGTGGCGAGACGATCATGCTGACCGGCACCGAGATGCAGCTTGGCCGTTCGGAGACCATTGCCGACACGGCCAAGGTGCTGTCGCGCTATGTCGATGCCATCATGATCCGCACCACCTCGCATGACCGGCTGCTGGAACTGACGGAAAACGCTACGGTCCCCGTCATCAACGGGCTGACCGACGAGACCCATCCCTGCCAGCTGATGGCCGACATCATGACCTTCGAAGAGCACCGCGGTCCGGTGGCCGGTAAAACGATCGCCTGGACCGGCGACGGCAACAACGTGCTGCATTCGCTGCTGGAGGCATCCGCGCGGTTCCATTTCAAGCTGAACGTCGCCGTGCCCGAGGGCAGCGAACCGGCCCAGAAGCATGTCGACTGGTCGAAAGCCAATGGCGGCAAGCTGAAATTCACCCGTTCGCCCGAGGAGGCCGTTCACGAGGCCGACTGCGTCGTCACCGACTGCTGGGTGTCGATGGGCCAGGAGCACCGTGCCCGCGGCCACAATGTCTTCCTGCCCTATCAGGTCAATGCGGCACTGATGGCGAAAGCCAAGCCGGACGCGCTGTTCATGCACTGTCTACCGGCGCATCGCGGTGAGGAGGTTACCGACGAGGTCATCGACGGACCGCATTCGGTGGTGTTCGATGAGGCCGAGAACCGGCTCCATGCCCAGAAGGCGGTCTTGGCCTGGTGCCTGGGCGCTTGATACGAGCCGCGGTGATCCGGGCCGGCCTGATCTGCGCCGCCTTGATCTGGGCCGCCTTGATCCGGGAGTTGGTGGTGCCTATCTCAGGCGCATCACGCAAATCGAGCGCGTCTCGTCGCATGCGCCCCGGAGGGCGGTATCGCCGCGCCCCGGAGCTTTGTCATGTTGGAAACTCATCAATTGGCTGAACATAAACCCAAGCTCGGCGAATTCGGCTACGCCGGCGACGACCATGTCGTGCCGTTCGAGGTCGGCCCGCTCGACGTGCGCGGTCGCACCGTCCAGCTCGGGCCGATGCTCGATGCTATTCTCAGCCGCCACGACTATCCCGAGCCGGTCGCCCGGCTCCTGGCTGAAGCCTGTGTGTTGACGGTATTGCTCGGAACTTCGCTGAAGTTCGAGGGCAAGTTCATTCTGCAGACCCGCACCGACGGGCCGGTCGACATGCTGGTCGCGGATTTCTCCACGCCGCACGCGCTGCGCGCTTATGCCCGCTTCGATGCCGACCGGCTGCAGGCTTTGACTTCTGCCGGCGAGACGTCACCGCAGACGCTGCTCGGCAGCGGCGTCCTGGCGCTGACCATCGACCAGGGCGCTCACACACAACGCTACCAGGGCATCGTCCAGCTCGACGGCGTCACACTGGAAGATGCCGCACGCACTTATTTCCGCCAGTCGGAGCAGATTCCGACCGACCTCCGGCTTTCGGTTGCCAAGCTTCTGACGCCCGGCGTCGGCGGTGCCCGCGAGCAATGGCGGGCCGGTGGCCTGCTGGCACAATTCCTGCCGCAGTCGGCGGAGCGCATGCGCGTACCCGACCTTCCCGGTGGCGACGGCGATCCGCGTGAGGAAATCCACGACCCGACCGACAATTCCTGGCAGGAGCTGCTGGCGCTGGTTGGTACTATTGAACCGACCGAGCTGATCGATCCGACGATCGGCGCCGAACGGCTGCTTTACCGGCTTTTCCACGAGCATGGCGTCCGCGTGTTCGGCGGGGTGCCGGTCGCCGACCAGTGCTCATGCTCGAGGGAGAAGATCCACGGCATTCTCGAAGGCTTTTCTGCCGAGGAGATCAGGGACAGCACCGAGGATGGCAGCATTCACGTCGCCTGCGAATTCTGCTCGAAGCAATATGACTTCGATCCGGCGGAGTTTGCAGCGGCCGGATGACGGCCGTCAATTGACGGTGCGCCGCATTCCCGGCAAGTCGAGCGAGAAGGCGGGGATGGCGACGTCGAACGTCTCGCCCCGCTTGTTGCGCATGGTGTAGTGCCCGACCATGATGCCGGACGGCGTCGAGAGCGGGCATCCAGACGTATACTGATAGCTGTCGCCGGGGTTGAGTCCGGGTTGCTCGCCGACGACCCCGGGGCCGCGCACTTCCTCGACCTTGCCGGTGCCGTCGGTAATGTGCCAGTAGCGCGACAGAAGCTGCACGAACTCATCCGACTGATTGTCGATGATCACCTGATATCCCCAGACATAGCGGTTTTGCGGCGGGTCGGAGTGATCCTCCAGATAGAACGGCCTGACCTGCACTTCGATGTTGCGGGTGACGGCGCTGTACATAAACTGCTCCAAAGCAATGTAGATGGAACTTTCGACGCTCAGCGCAGTTTGATCAACGATGCGCGTCATCTCCTTGCCCGACTCGAGCGCAGGTGCCGAAAAACAATGTCATTTAAGTGACACATGACAATGATGGTGTGCAGGCTTGTGCCGGGCGACTCAGCGTTCTGTCGAATTGTTGAAAACGGCCGTCATGCGGCCGGCACTTCTGGAGTGACCAGATCTCGATGGAACCGACATTCGCAGCCGCCCTCCTTTCCATAGCCATCCTTCTTTCAAATCTCGCCAGCATCCTGTTAGCTTCGCTGAAGCTGAAGCGACCAGCCAGGATCGCACCGCCCGCGGCCAACGCGCCGCCGGTATCGATCGTCATCCCGGCGCGCGGCGTCGAGGCATTTGCCGAAGAGACGCTGGAGCGCGCCTTCTCACTCGACTGGCCGCGCTACGAACTCATCTTCTGCGTTGCCCATGCCGACGATCCGGTGGTCAAGCCGATCACCGCCGCAATGGCGCGCTTTCCAGCTATTCGCGCCCGTCTTCTAGTCGGTGACGACCGCATCAGCGGCAATCCAAAACTCAACAATTGCGTGAAGGGTTGGGAAGCGGCGCATTATAGCTGGGTCATCCTTGCCGATTCCAACGTGCTTATGCCGAGCGACTACGTCCAGCACCTGATGGCGGCGTGGCGGCGCGACACCGGCCTCGTCTGCTCGACGCCGATCGGCTCGCGACCGGACGGCTTCTGGGGGGAGGTCGAATGCGCCTTTCTCAACACGCTGCAGGCACGCTGGCAGTACGCCGGAGAGGCGCTCGGCCTCGGCTTCGCGCAGGGCAAGAGCATGTTGTGGAATAAGCCGATGCTCGACGCCAATGGCGGCATCTGCGCGCTTGCTGCCGAGATCGCCGAAGACGCCGCCGCGACCAAGCTGGTCAACGGGCTCGGACTGCGGGTCAATCTTGTCGCCTCGCCCTTCGAACAGCCGCTCGGCCGGCGCACGTTTGGCGAGATCTGGTCGCGGCAGGCGCGCTGGGCGCGGCTGCGCCGCGTCACCTTCGCGCTGTTCTTCGCCCCCGAGATCCTGATCGGCGCAGCGCCGCCGCTGGTGCTTGCTCTGATCGCGGCGGCTGACGCCGGCGTCAGCCTGCCGGCAACCGCCATCGCCGTGCTGGTCGCGGCCTACCTGCCGGAATGCGCCTTGGCCTCGGCCAAGGGATGGCACCTGTCGCTGCGCACCATCCTGGCGATGATGGCGCGAGACCTGATGCTTCCCGCCATTTGGGCGCGCGGATGGCTGAGCGGCGCCGTCGACTGGCGCGGCAATGTGATGACTATCCAGACCAAGGCCGTCGCGGAGCTGAAAGAGACCCCGTCTGGCGCCTGATCGGCGCGTCCCCGCTCGCCTCTGTTCGGCCAGCCCTTATCCGGCAACTCTCAGTGCCTGCTCGATGTCTTCGAGCAGGTCGTCGGCGTCCTCAAGGCCGACTGACAGCCTGAGCGTTCCCGGTCCGATGCCGAGCTCGGCGCGGGCTTCATCGGTCAAGTTCTTGTGTGTAGTCGTCGCCGGATGGGTGATCAGACTCTTGGCGTCGCCGAGATTGTTGGAAATCAGCACGACGTCGAGTGCGTTCTGGAAGGCAAAGGCCGCCTGCTTGCCGCCCTTCACATCGAGGCAAATCAGCGTCGAGCCGCCCGACATCTGCTTCTTGACCACGGCCGCTTGCGGGTGGTCGGCGCGGCCGGGATAGATGACGCGGGCGATTTGCGGGCGCTCGGCCAGGAAATCCGCGATGCGGCCGGCACTTTCCGTCTGCTGGCGTACGCGCAGCGGCAGCGTCTCCAGGCCTTTCAGCAGCGTCCAGGCATTGAAGGGCGAGAGGCTCGGGCCGGTGTGACGGAAATAGTCATGCAGGTTCTCGTCGATCCATTTCTTGTCCGACAGAACGATGCCGCCAAGACAGCGCCCCTGGCCGTCAATATGCTTCGTGGCCGAATAGACGACGATATGGGCGCCGAGCTGCAGGGGTTTCTGCTGCAAGGGCGTGGCGAAGACATTGTCGACGATCAACCTGGCGCCGTTCGAATTGGCAAGTGCCGCGACGGCGGCAATGTCGACTACCTCCAGCGTTGGATTGGTAGGGCTTTCCAGGAAAAACAGTTTGGTGTTGGGCTTGACCGCCTTTTGCCAATTGGCGATGTCGGTGCCGTCGACCAGCGTTGCCTCAATGCCGTATTTCGGCGCCAGCGTCTCGACCACCCAGCGGCAGGAGCCGAACAGCGCGCGCGCCGCCACGATATGGTCGCCCGCCTTGGCGCTGCACAGCAGTGCTGCCGTCACCGCCGCCATGCCGGATGCCGTGGCGCGCGCGTCCTCGGCTCCTTCCAGCGCGCACATGCGTTTTTCAAACATGTCGACCGTCGGATTGGCATAGCGCGAATAGATGAAGCCCGGCTCCTCGCCCTTGAAGCGGGCCTCCGCCGCTTGCGCTGTCTCGTAGACATAGCCTTGGGTGAGATACATCGCCTCGGAGGTCTCGCCGAAGCCGGAACGCAGCGTCCCGGCATGCACGAGTGCGGTCTGAGGCTTCCAGTCGCGCTTCTTGGTCATCATTCCATCCAAACACCAAAATTGGTCCAAACAACAAAAAACCGGTCGCGAAAGTCGCAACCGGTCCTTATGGCCTTGCGGCCCGACGGTCCTTTAGCGACTTGTTTAACGTGGCTGCAAGCCGACCGGCCAAATCACCACGGGATAACGAGCTTTAGACCCGCGCCACGCTTGCGTCAATTGCCGGCATGATTAAGAGGGTTGTACCAAGCAGGTGCCAAAGGCGTCTACGGTCGGACCTGCGACAGAACAAGACCTCGCCCGGCGTTCGAACGGAGCCAGACCCTTGCGGCAGACAGGCATTCTTCCCGATCAGGATATTTCCACGCTGTTCCAGACGGGCGCGCTGAAATCGCCGCGCACGCTCGATGCCGATCAGATCCAGCCGGCCAGCCTTGACCTCAGGCTCGGCGACAAGGCCTGGCGGGTGCGCGCTTCCTTCTTGCCCGGCCCGGACCACAGGGTTGTCGACAAGCTCGACCGGCTGAAGCTGCACGAGATCAACCTCGCCGAAGGTGCCGTGCTGGAAACCGGCTGCGTCTACATCGTGCCGCTGCTCGAAAGCCTGGCGCTGCCCGCCCATATTTCCGCCTCCGCCAACCCGAAAAGCTCGACCGGACGGCTCGATATCTTCACCCGGGTAATGACCGACCGTGGCCACGAGTTCGACAAGATCGCCGCCGGCTATGAAGGCCCGCTCTATCTGGAGGTCAGCCCGCGCACTTTCCCGATCGTCGTGCGCACCGGCTCGCGGCTGTCGCAGATCAGGTTCCGCACCGGCAATGCGCTCTTGTCGGAAAGCGAGCTGCACGACCTGCACCGCGCCGAGATGCTGGTCGCCACCGAACCACCTAACATCTCAGGCGGCGGCATCGCGCTGTCGATCGACCTCGACGGCGACAAGGATGGGCTTGTCGGCTATCGCGGCAAGCACCACACCGGCTTGGTCGACGTCGACAAGCGCGCCGCGCAGGATGTCGTCGATTTCTGGGAGCCGCTCTACAAGAGCGGTGCCGGCGAGCTGGTGCTCGATCCGGACGAATTCTATATTCTGGTGTCGCGCGAGGCGGTGCATGTGCCGCCACTCTACGCCGCCGAAATGACGCCTTTCGACCCGCTGGTCGGCGAGTTCCGCGTCCATTATGCCGGTTTCTTCGACCCGGGTTTCGGCCATTCGGCGTCGGGCGGCACCGGCAGCCGGGCGGTGCTCGAGGTGCGTAGCCACGAAGTGCCGTTCATCCTCGACCATGGCCAGATCGTCGGACGGTTGGTCTACGAGCACATGCTGAAACGGCCGCGGGCGCTCTACGGCACAGATCTAGGCTCGAACTATCAGGCGCAGGGCCTGAAACTGTCCAAGCATTTCCGCGCCGCCCGCTGAGCTTGTTCGCAATTCCGTCAGCCGCGAAACAAATATTCTTTCGCGGCGCCAAGGCAGCCATGAAACTGACCGATAAAGAGCAGTTCTCGCACTGCCAATCGCTTCTTCCCCCAAAATCCTCTGGTTTGCTTCTCGTCGTCAAGTGAGGCGCTTGAGCTGGACTGCAAGGGGAACAACTGCTTGTCGATACATCCCAGCACATGGGCTCTGGCGGAGTCGATACCGCAGGCTCTGCCATTGTCGTTCAGTCTGTCAGCGCCGAGTGCGGACGTCATGCGATCCGCGTTGCGCATCAGAAAGCTCACTTGCGATTTCGAATAACCGGTGGCCAGAAGCCGGTTAGTCATCGACATCCGGGCTTCGCGATAGGATTTTGCGCTGCATTGTCCGGCGCTGTAAGCCGCCGGGGAGAAATAGGCGAGGAACAGGACTAAATTTACGACACAGTGCCAATCCGCAGGCCGTTCATTTTTCGCTCCTGAATTCTGTCACCAGTTTACAACGCCTTCACCGCCACCTTCACCGGCTGCTCGATTTCAAGCGGGTTGCGCAGCGGCAGGCCGAAATCCTGCGCCTCGATTTCGAATACGTCACCGGCCTCGGTCCTGATGCCGTCGGCGAAGGACAGCGTCGCCGTGCCGAACATGTGCACATGCACGTCGCCCGGCTGGCGGAAGGCCGAGTATTTGAAGTGGTGATGCTCGAGATTGCCAATGGTGTGCGACATGTTCGCCTCGCCCGACAGGAACGGCTTTTCCCAAAGCAGCTTGCCGTCTCGAAGGATGCGTGAAGCGCCGCGGATATCGGACGGCAGGTCGCCGATCAGGATCTCCGGCCCGAACGAGGCGTTGCGCAGCTTGGAATGGGCGAGGAAGAGGTAGTTCACGCGCTCCGTGACGTGGTCGGAAAATTCGTTCGACAGCGTAAAGCCGACACGGAACGGGGCGCCGTCGTCACCGATCACATAGATGCCGGCAATTTCCGGCTCCTCGCCGGCATCCTGAGCGAAGGCGGGCGACATAAGCGCCGCACCGGGCGCCACCGCCATGGTGCCGTTGCCCTTGTAGAACCATTCCGGCTGCACGCCGATCTGGCCTTTCGCCGGCTTGCCGCCCTCAAGCCCCATGCGGAACATCTTCATGGAATCGGTCAGCTGTTCCTCGCCGTCCGTGCTGAGCTTCTTGTGCATGGAATCGCGGGTCGCGGCGGAGCCGAGATGCGTCAGCCCGGTGCCGGTGAGATGGAGATGCGCCGGATCGGGATGGTTGATCGGCGACAGCAGCCGGCCCTTCTTGTAGGCTGCGTCGAGATCGACGGTTTCGCCGAAGCCTTTGCGCTCGATCAGGGCGACAAGCCCGCTGCCGGTACGCGCGGCTTCCATCGCCAGCGAATAGACGCTGCGGGCGCCGTTGATGACGCGGGTCTTGCCGCCGTTGCGGGCAACGACGCGGATCGTCTCGGCGTCGTCGAGGATTTGTGAGATCAGCATGGTAACCCTCTCTGAATTGTGGGCTGGCCTGCCCTTTCTCGGCAAACCCTACCCTGCGCGGCCCGGACCCTGTCCGCGCCTCGGTTGAAATTCTCGTCCGGATTGCGCTCGCGGATCAGGTCCCTCGGGGGACTTCTTTGCGCCGCCCGGCAGCGCCGCGATGTGACCCGTATGCCTCCTGGTTGCCTCTCAAGCCTTGTTCTTGTTGTAGACGTCAAAGACGACGGCGCCGAGCAGCACCAGGCCTTTGACCACCTGCTGCCAATCAACATTGACGCCCATGATCGACATGCCGTTGTTCATGACGCCCATGATGAAGCCGCCGACCACCGCGCCGATCACCTGGCCGACGCCGCCCATCGCCGAAGCGCCACCGATGAACACCGCGGCGATGACGTCGAGCTCGCTGCCGAGGCCGGCCGCCGGCACAGCCTGCCCCAGGCGCGCCGCGATAATCAGGCCGCCGAGTGCCGACAGCACGCCCATATTGATGAACACCATCAACGTCAGCCGTTCGGTCTTGATGCCCGATAGCTGGGCTGCCTTGGCATTGCCGCCCATCGCATAGATGCGACGGCCGATCGTCATGCGTTTGGTAACGAAGACGAACAACGCGATCAGCACGCCCATCACCATGAGAACGATCGGGAGGCCCCTATAGGTGGCGAATTGGTAGACGAGAAACAGCGCCAGCGCGCTGATCACCAGCGTCTTGACGACGAACAGCGAGAAGGGCTCGGCTTCGTAGCCATGCTTCTCGCGGGTGCGCCGTGCCCTGAGCCCGAAATAGGCATAGGCGAGCACGGCGACGAGGCCGATCACGATCGTCGTCAGGTGCAGCGTCAGGCCGCTGCCGACAATGGTTTTGCCGGCGGCGTTCACGGTTGGCGGTATCAGCGTCAATGGGCCGATCAGGTCCGGAATGAAGCCGGAACTGAGCGCCTTGAAGCCGACGGGAAGCGGCCCTACGGAAGACCCGCCACCCAGCAGCGCCTGGCAGATGCCGCGGAAGATCAGCATGCCCGCCAGCGTGACGATAAAGCTCGGTATTCGGTGATAGGCAATCCAGTAGCCTTGTGCCGCGCCGATCGCACCACCGACGATCAGGCAGATGATCGACACCACCAGCGGATTGCTCAATGGGCCAAGCGGCCAGATGACCATCATCATCGCCGCCAGTGCGCCGATGAAGCCGGCGACGGAGCCGACGCTGAGATCGATGTGACCCGAAACGATCACCAGAAGCATGCCCAGCGCCATCACGATGATAAAGCTGTTCTGCTGCACGAGATTGCTGAGGTTCACCGGCTTGAACAGCGTTCCGGACGTGGTGAACTGGAAGAACACCATGATTGCGATCAACGCCAGCACCAACCCGTATTCGCGCAGGTTGGTGACCAGCGCCGAGACGGCAATGCGAGGTCCCTGTTGTAGATCCTGGGCAACGCCGGTCTGCGGCCCGGGAGCGCTTTCGGTGCTCATGATGCTTTTCCTTCTCCGCGGACGATGGCGCGCATTATCTTTTCCTGGCTGGCGTCGCTTGCCGCCATTTCGCCGACGATGCGTCCTTCGTTCATGACGTAGATGCGGTCGGTGATGCCGAGCAGTTCGGGCATTTCCGACGAGATGACGATGATTGCCTTACCCTCGGAGGCGAGACGCGCGATGATCGTATAGATTTCATACTTGGCGCCGACGTCGATACCGCGTGTCGGCTCGTCGAGGATCAGCACTTCCGGATTGGCGAACAGCCATTTCGATAGCACCACCTTCTGCTGATTGCCGCCAGAAAGGTTGCCGGTCATCTGGTAGACGCTCGAGGCGCGGATATTGGTCCTGCCGCGATAATCATTGGCGACCGAAAGCTCGCGCAAATCGTCGATCACGCCGTGGCGCGACACGCCGGGCAGGTTGGCGAGTGTGATGTTGTGCTTGATATGATCGATCAGGTTGAGCCCGTAGGTCTTGCGGTCCTCGGTAACGTAGGCGATGCCGTGTTCCACGGCCTTGCTCACCGAGGAGACATCGATCGGCTTGCCGTCAAGGAACACCTCGCCGGTGATGCGGCGGCCATAGGACCGGCCGAACAGGCTCATGGCAAACTCGGTCCGGCCGGCGCCCATCAGCCCGGCAATGCCGACCACCTCGCCCTTCCGAGCGTTGAGGCTGATGCCCTTGATGACCTGCCGCTCGGCATGGAGGGGGTGGTAGACCGACCAGTTCTTCACTTCGAGCACGGTCTCGCCGATCTTCGGCTCGCGCGGCGGATAGCGGTCGTCGAGCGAGCGGCCGACCATCGAGGTGATGATGCGGTCCTCCGAGATGTCCTTCTTGGCCAGCGTCTCGATGGTCCGCCCGTCGCGGATGATGGTTACCTTGTCGGCGACCCGGTTCACCTCGTTGAGCTTGTGCGAGATCAGGATCGAAGTGATGCCCTGCCGCTTGAATTCGAGCAGCAGATCGAGCAGCGCCTGGCTGTCCTTTTCGGACAGGCTCGCCGTCGGCTCGTCGAGAATGAGCAGCTTCACTTCCTTGCTGAGCGCCTTGGCGATCTCGACCAGCTGCTGCTTGCCGACGCCGATATTGGTGATCAGCGTGTTGGGGTCTTCCTTGAGGCCGACCTTCTTGAGCAGGGCGCTGGTGCGCGCCTCATTGGCATTCCAGTCGATGACGCCGTATCTGGCGTGCTCGTTGCCGAGAAAGATGTTTTCGGCGATCGACAGCATCGGCACCAGCGCAAGCTCCTGGTGGATGATGACGATGCCCTTGCGCTCGCTGTCATGGATGCCTTTGAAATGGCACTCATCGCCGCGATAGATGATCTGGCCGTCATAGGTGCCGGACGGATACACACCCGACAGCACCTTCATCAGCGTCGACTTGCCGGCGCCGTTCTCGCCGACCACGGCATGGATCTCGCCTTCCTCGACCATGAGCTTGACGTTCGACAGCGCCTTGACGCCGGGAAACGTCTTGGTGATGTCGCGCATCTCCAAAATCGTCGATGCCATTGAGAATACCACTCCTGCGAGGTCCGCAAACAATACCGGGCTGGCTCGCCAACGAAAAGGGGCCCTGTCTGCGCAGGACCCCAGGCTTTGTAACCGCGATTACTTCAGCTCTTCGGCCTTGATGTAGCCGGAGTCGACCACCAGCGCCTGATAGTTCGACTTGTCGACATCATGCGGCGTCAACAGGATCGAGGGAACCACCTTGACGTCGTTGTTGTAGGTCGTGGTGTCGAGGCCTTCCGGCTTGCCGCCAGAGAGCACCTTGTCGACGAGATCGACCGTCGCCTTGGCGAGTTCGCGGGTGTCCTTGAACACGGTCGAATACTGCTCGCCGGCGATGATCGCCTTGACCGAAGCGGTCTCGGCGTCCTGTCCGGTGACGATCGGCCATGGCTGATCGGCGGTGCCGTAGCCCACGGCGCGCAGCGAAGCGATGATGCCGCGCGACAGGCCGTCATAGGGCGAGAGCACGCCATCGACGCGGCTGCCGTCCGAGTAGTTGGCGGAGAGCAGATTGTCCATGCGGGCCTGGGCGGTTGCCGCCAGCCAGCGCAGCGTGCCGACCTTGTCCATGCCCATCTGGCCGGACTTCACGACGAGGGTCTTGTCGTCGATCAGCGGCTGAAGAACCGACATGGCGCCGTTATAGAAGAAGAACGCATTGTTGTCGTCCGGCGAACCGCCGAACAGCTCGATGTTGAACGGGCCCTTCTTCTCGGGATAACCGAGACCCTTGAGCAGCGATTTGGCCTGGATGACGCCGACGCCGAAATTATCGAAGGTGGTGTAGTAGTCGACATTTGGCGTCTTCTTGATCAGGCGGTCGTAAGCGACGACGACAACGCCGGCGTCATTCGCCTTCTGCAGCGCATCGCCCATCGTGGTGCCGTCGATCGAAGCGATGATCAGCGCCTTCGGGCCCTTGGTGATTTCGTTTTCCAGCTGGCTGAGCTGGTTCGGAATGTCGTCCTGCGCGTACTGCAGGTCGACAGTGTAGCCCAGAGCCTCGAGCTGGGACTTGACGGCGTCGCCGTCGTTGATCCAGCGCTGCGAGGTCTTGGTGGGCATCAGCACGCCGATCAGGCCTTCGCCCGCCTGCGCCGGCAGCGTCATGGCCGCGATGCCTAGGGCCGCGACGGCGGCCAGTGTCTTGATAATCTTCACATTAACTCTCCCTGGTTGATGGACGCGTACCCTTGGGTTTCGTGGGCCGCGCAATCGTGCAGGAGCGCCAAACGCGCCGCTGCCGTCAATCGATCTCCGGTATCCTCCCAATCGGCCCCGAGACTCTGGTTTCAATCGATACGAGTTTTCCCTCGTCACCGACCGTCAAAGCCTCAGGACGCGCGAAGGGTGTGTCGCTTTGCCATAACTGTCAAATGCGATCTTTGATGGTTGCTATATCGAGACTGATATGGCTTAGGCTAGTGACGACGCTCCCGGATCCAGCCAGGGCGCCGGGCGTAAGAGTAGGGAAGAATCATGGCGGCGCTGCGAAATCCTGACGGAATATCAGCCAGTTACGATGAAATCCCGGGTGATGGCGGAACCTTGCTGCGCAGCGGCTTGAGCCTGCGTCACATGCGCATGATCGCAGCCCTCGACGAGCACGGCCGTGTGAGCGCCGCGGCCCAGGTCATGAACATCTCGCAGCCGGCGGCCTCGCGCATGATCGCCGAGATGGAGGCCGTGCTCGACGTCAAGCTCTGCGAAAGGCTGCCGCGCGGCATCACGCTGACACCCTATGGCAAGGCGTTGGCACGGCGCGCGCGATCGATCCTGCTCGAGATGCGCGAGGTCGACCGCGAGATTTTCGAGCTCAAGGCGGGCAAGGGCGGCTCGGTATTCCTGGGCGCGGTGACAGCACCGGCGATCGAGCTGGCGGTGCCGGCGATCCGCGAGATCCGGCGCCTTTATCCGCGCATCGAAATCACCATGCAGGTCGAGACCTCGAACGTCCTGGCGCGCGAGCTGATCGCCTCGCGCCACGATTTCATCATCGCCCGTATCCCCGACGACCTCAATCCGCGGCTGTTCGAAGCGCGCGTCATCGGCGTCGAGAAAGCCTGCCTGATCGTGCGCCGCGGCCACCCGCTGACCAAGGGCAAGGCGGTGCGGCTGGAAGACACCGCCGCCTATGACTGGGTTTTCCAGTCGGGCGGCTCGCCGCTGCGCCAGGCGATGGAAAGCAACTTTTTGAACCGCAACATCGCGCTGCCGGACCGCATCCTCAACACCAGCTCGCTGCTATTGACTCTGGTCATGGTCGCGCAATCCGACGCCATTGCGCCGGTTTCGATCCAGGTCGCGAAGTTCATCCAGAACCCCGAAGGCCTGGCCGGCGCCATCGATGTTGTCCAGACTGAATTCGACATCGAGGTCAGGCCCTACAGCCTGATCACGGTGAAGAACCGCGCGCTGTCACCGGCAGCCAAGATGCTGCACGACTTTATTCTGCGGGAGGTGGGATAGGGGCTGGAGCGGCAAGCGGAGCGCATCCCGTGGCCGGCCAGACGACCAGACAGGCCCGCCAGCAGCGGCGCCGATGCACGTCGGCCACTACTGCCTGATGCTCAAAAAAGGCCCGCCAGCAGAAGCCAGCGGACCAAGGGTAGACTTTCCGGTTGGGGTCATTCGAGGCCCCGCCGACCCTCAATGTGAGATATTCCACGAACTGGCACATCGGCCAAACAGATGAAAGACGGCCAGCCCGGGCTGTAAAACTGCCTATAAATCCGCTGGTTTTCAGCTTGGCCAGAACAAGTGCAATGCACCGGGGGCAAAAGCTGGAGCGGGTAGCGGGAATCGAACCCGCGCGTTCAGCTTGGGAAGCTGACAAGCTACCATTACATCATACCCGCGCTGGTTCCTCCGATATCATGGCCGGGCGCCGATGCGCAATCCGGTTTGAGGGCTCGGCTTGATGCCGGACGACCAACTGCGTATTTCTAGGCATGTGCCCGAATCGCGGCACCCGACTGTGGAGACAGGCTTGTCCGCACTGAACCGCTTTCTCGGCGATACGCCGCTCCGGGTGATCCTGAAGCTGCTTGTGGTGTCGTTCCTCGTCGGGCTGGTCATGAATGCCTTCGGCTGGTCGCCGATGGATGTGCTTTATGGCATTCGCAAATTCTTCATCGACCTGTGGAATTTGGGCTTCCACGCCATCGACCGCTTTCTCGACTACATCCTGCTCGGTGCCGCGATCGTCGTGCCGGCCTTCGTCCTGCTCAGGATCGCTAATTACCGGAAGTGAATTTTCAGGCGTAGCCCGCCGCCACCTCGAACAGGATGGCGTGCCGTGCAGCAAGTGCTGCGACATCCGTCGAATAGCCGCCGCCGATAACGCCACATACCGGTATGCCAAGCGTGCGGAAATGGCGGATCACCATATCGTCGCGGGCGCGCAGCCCGTCATCCGTGAGCGACAACCTGCCGAGCCGGTCCTCGACATGGACATCGACGCCGGCATTGTAGAAGATGAGGTCCCAGCGCCTTCGCGCCGACAACTCCGGCAGGATGGCGTCCAGCCGCTCCAGATAGGCTGCATCGCCGGCGCCGTCGGGCAGGGCGACATCGAGATCGGAGGCGATCTTGCGCGCGGGGTAGTTGCGGTCGCCATGCATGGAGAAGGTAAACACGCGCGGCTCGTCGTTCAGGATATCCGCCGTGCCGTCGCCCTGATGCACGTCGAGGTCGACGACGAGGATGTTTTGGACAGCAGCTTCGGCGAGCAGCACCAGCGCGGCAACGGCTACGTCGTTGAAGGTGCAGAAGCCGGCGCCTTGCGCGCGCCGTGCATGATGGCTGCCGCCGGCGGTGTTGCAGGCGGTGCCGTTCAGCAACGCCAGCCGCGCTGCCAGCACCGTGCCGGCCGTTGCGAGCTGCGCCCTCAGCGAAACCCGCTGTCCAATAGGGAAACCGATCTCGCGCTCGATTCTCACCGGCACTTCGCAGGCAAGCACCTGGTCGACATAGTCTGCCGCGTGGGCAAGCTTCAGCCATGATGGCCGTGCCGCCTCCGGCATGTTGAGCGCTTCGGGCTGCGCCAGGCCGCGTGCCCGCAAGGTATCCATCAGCAGCGGATATTTGCTCATCGGGAAGCGGTGGTTGACGGCGAAGCCGGCGTCGTAGTCGGGATGATGAACGATCTGCAAGGGCATGGGACGGGCGGTGCGCCAGAGGCGGGTTTCGGTTGACCATAGCGGCGTGGATGGTTGCGCGAGGTCCGCAAACTGGGGCACATCGGCTGGCCGATCAAGCCGCAACAGGAAGCAACACGCGTTTGGAGCAGGCTTTACCCACCGAAGTCCACGCCTCCGAAGCCAGGGCCTTCGTCGTCACCAACCGCTCGGTGCTCGCCATCGCCGTGCCGATGACGCTTGCCTATCTGACGACGCCGTTGCTCGGAATTGTCGACACGGCGGTGGTTGGGCAGTTCGGCGACGCCGCCCTTCTCGGCGGCCTTGCGGCCGGCGCCCTGATCTTCGACGTCGTTTTCACGACCTTCAACTTCCTGCGCTCCGGCACCACCGGCCTCGTCGCCCAGGCCTTCGGGCGCGGCGATGCGCTGGAGGAGCAGGCGGTGTTCTGGCGCGCCGTGCTGATCGCGGTCGTCGCCGGCGTCGTGCTTGCCGCGCTTGCGCCGCTGGTCTCCACCGCCGGGCAATGGTTCATAGGCGCCGAACCGCGCGTCAGCGCGGCGATGGACGTCTATATCCGCATCAGGATGCTCGCAGCACCGTTCTCGCTGATCAATTACGCCATCCTCGGTTACGTGCTTGGGCGCGGCGAGGGCGGGCTCGGGCTGATGCTGCAGTTGATACTGAACGGCATCAACATCGCCCTCTGCTTCCTGCTTGGCCTGGAGCTCGGCTGGGGCGTTGCCGGCGTTGCCTGGGCAACGGTCACCGGCGAATTCGTCGCCATGCTGCTTGGTCTCGCCATTGTCGGCCGGCGCTTTTGGGCGGCGCCCAGGCTGCCGCGCCACCGCGTCCTCGATCTGCCGGCATTCCTGCGCATGATGTCGCTCAATCGCGATATCATGATCCGCTCCTTTTCGCTGCTCGCCGCCTTCGCGCTGTTCACGCGCCAGGGCGCACAATTCGGCACTCTGACGCTGGCCGCCAACGCCGTGCTGATGAACCTCTTCCTGGTTGCCGGCTATTTCCTCGATGGTTTCGCCACCGCTGCTGAACAGCTCGCCGGGCGCGCCATCGGCGCCCGTGCCGCCACGGCGTTTGACCAGGCGGTGCGGCTGACGCTGCTTTGGGGGCTCGGGCTGGCGGGCGCGGCGACACTCTTCTTCTTGCTGGAGGGCACGGATCTGATCGCCCTTATCACGACCGCGACAGACGTCCGCGCCATCGCCGATATCTACCTGCCCTGGGCGGCGTTCACCGCGCTCAGCGGCGTGCTGGCTTTCGAGATGGATGGTGTTTTCATCGGCGCGACATGGTCGCGCGACATGCGCAACATGATGCTGTTGTCGTTCCTGTCGTTCAGCGCCGCGCTGCTGATTCTGGCGCCGGCCTTCGGCAATCACGGCTTGTGGGCGGCGTTGCATGTCTTCCTGCTGGTACGCGGCTTCAGCCTGCTCGCCATATTGCGGCTGCGGGTGCGCACAGCCTTTAACTGATCGCTAAAGCGGTTTCGCCGCCCAGTGATCGAGGCGGCTGTCGCGAAGCTCGCGCAGCGACTTCAGCCGTTGACTGTCCACGAAACGGGCCATGCCGGAAAGAATGCGCCCCGGCAGCGCAGGCCCGGCATAGATCATGCCGGTATAGAGCTGCACGAGATCGGCGCCGGCACGGATCTTTTCCAGCGCCGTCTCGGCGGAATCGACGCCGCCGACGCCGATGATAGTGGGATCCGGGCCAAGCAGTTTTCGCATCCTTGCCAGCACGATAGTCGAGCGCTCGAACAAGGGTTTCCCCGAAAGCCCGCCGGTCTCGCCGGCAAGGCCGGCGCTGCTCAGGCCGGCTCGCGCGATCGTTGTGTTGGAGACGATGACGCCGTCCATTTGCTTGTCGCTGATCTCGGCAGCGATGTCCTCAAGCTCGGCCTCGACCAGATCCGGCGCGATCTTGAGGAACACGGGCGGTTTTGCCGGTGCCGCCGCACGCGCGGCCATGACCCGCGACAGGAGCTCGCCAAGCTGTTCGCGCGCCTGCATGTTGCGCAGGCCCGGCGTGTTCGGCGAGGAGATATTGATTGTCAGATAGCCGGCGTATCGCGCGAACCGGATCACGCCGCGCTCATAATCACTGACGCGGTCGGCGCTGTCCTTGTTGGCGCCGATGTTGATGCCGACGATGCCGGGGCGGCCTTTTCGGGCGGCAAGACGCTTCTCTGCGGCGGCGTGGCCTTCATTGTTGAAGCCCAGCCGGTTGATCACTGCCCCGTCCGAAGGCAGCCGGAAGATGCGCGGCTTCGGATTGCCCGTCTGCGGCAGCGGCGTGATCGTGCCGACCTCGGCGAAGCCGAAGCCGAGGCCGAGCAGCGCGTCCGGCACTTCGGCATTCTTGTCGTAACCCGCGGCCATGCCGAGCGGGTTCGGGAAATCGAGCCCGCAACGGCTGACCTTTAACCTGTTGTCCTGCGGCGGACGACCGGCGACCGGCAGCCCGCATCTCAGCGCGGCAATCGACAGCCCATGCGCGGTTTCCGGATCGAGCGTGAACAGCAGTTTCTGGCCGATCCGGTCGAACGCGCTCATTCGGCCTCCAGCGCCGGGAATTCATGCCGGCCGTCAGCGCCGAGCGGCAATGCCTGCACCGAAACGACCGCATCGAGGCCGAGCCCGCCATAGAGATGCGGGAACAGGGCGCCGCCGCGCGAGACCTCATATTTCAGCGCATCGCCGAGGCGCGCGCTATCGACGGCGACCAGCAGCAACCGGCTTTGGCCGGCGAAATGTTTGGCCGCCGTTTCCCGAACCTGCCCGGCGGTAGAAAAATGGATGAAGCCGTCGGCGACGTCGATCGGCGCGCCGGTGAAGCCGCCTTCTCTTTCAGCCTCGCGCCACAGCGCCTCGGGAACTATCTTGTAGATGATCTCGGACATGGTTGCGCTATAGTCCGAACCGACCACGCGGGGAAGGGCAGGCCCGTGTTCTTCCCCATTTCAGGTTCATCCCCATTTCAGGCGCAAACTGTGATAGATTGCGCTGACTGGCTCATGGAGGAAAACATGCGTCTGAAACACGTCTTGATCCCCGCAGCACTGGTGTCGCTTGTCGCGGCGTCGGCCTTTTCCGAGGAAGCCGATCGCTACCGGTTGGAGAAATCGGCCAATGGCTATGTCCGCATGGATACGCAAACCGGCGCCATGTCGCTCTGCGAGGAACGCTCCGGCCAACTCGTCTGCAAGACGGCGGCCGACGAACGTGCCGCCCTACAAGATGAGGTCGACCGGCTGCAAAATTCGGTGAAGGCGCTCGACGAACGCGTCGCCAAGCTCGAAAATTCGCTTGCCGCGCGTTTCGAATCGACTTTGCCCAGCGAGGAGGATTTCAACAAGACGATGGGCTACATGGAGCGCTTCCTGCGCAGCTTCATGGACATCGTCAAGGACATGGACAAGGACGAAGACAGCGCCAAGCCCAATTCGCAAAAGACCTAGGCAATTCGCAAAAAGACCTGGGGCGGGAATAGCAAGCCGCCCACCCGAACAGCAGGCGTAGTGTTATGATCGTTCAGATCCTGCAAGGCGGAAAATCGCCAACGGGATTCGGGGAGGGATATCACCGTTGGGCTACACATTCGTCATTGCCGATGATCACCCGCTTTTTCGCGGTGCATTGAGGGAGGCTCTCGCGGGCATCGGAGACGTTGCCGCCATTCATGAGGCCGGCGATTTCGAAAGCGCCAAGGCGCTGGTCCTGGCCAATGAGGATGTCGATCTGGTGCTGCTCGATCTCTCGATGCCGGGGGCAAGCGGTCTTTCCGGCCTGATTTCGCTGCGCGGCATCCATCCGGCGGTGCCGATGATGGTGGTCTCGGCGCATGACGATCCGGTGACGATCCGGCGCGCGCTCGATCTCGGCGCCTCCGGCTTCATCTCCAAATCGGCCAGCATGGAGGAGATCCGCAATGCGGTGCAGTCGGTGCTCGCAGGTGATATCGCGGCACCCGCCGGGGTCGATCTCGGTGTCGAGCGCGATCCCGAGATTTCCGACCTGATCAAGCGGCTGCAGGCGCTGACCCCACAGCAGACGCGCGTGCTCGGCATGCTGGCTGAGGGACTGCTCAACAAGCAGATCGCCTATGAGCTCGGGGTCTCCGAAGCAACGATCAAAGCGCATGTCTCGGCTATCCTGCAGAAGCTCGGCGTCGACAGCCGCACCCAGGCGGTCATCCTTTTGTCCAAAATCGGCAGCGACCCGCTGCAGACGGCCGGCTGACTCCTATTCGGCCGCCGGCGCCAGCGGCCTGACCCTGGCCATCATCGAGCGCAGCATCGCCGGTTTCAGTGGTTTGCTGATCATCGGCACGTCGAGCCTGCCGGCAGCGGCGCGAACCTCGCTGGAGCGGTCGGCGGTGACCAGCACGGCCGGCAGGTCCTCGCCATGGATCGCACGCAACTGGGCGATCAATTCGAGGCCGGTCCTGTTGTCGAGATGATAGTCGGCAAGCACGATGTCCGGCCGATGCACGCCGGACCTCTCGAGATCCTCCGCGCCGGAAAGCGTGTCGACGCTGCAGCCCCAGCCCTCGAGCAGCAGCCGCATGCCGTCGAGGATGCGGGCGTCGTTGTCGATGCAGAGCACATGGAGCCCGGCAAGCGAGGCCGCGGCACGGGCAGGCGGCTTCGCCTCGGCCTCGCGCCGCGGTGCCTGCACGGCCACCACCGGCAGCAACACGGAAAAGCGTGTGCCCTTGCCTGGGTTGGAGAAGATCCGGATTTCGAGGCGCAGGACGCGGGCGATGCGGTCGACAATGGAGAGCCCAAGGCCGAGGCCTTCCGCCTCGCGTGCGCCCTCGTCGAGCCGGGTGAATTCGCGAAACACGGTGTTCAGCTGGTCGCCGGCAATGCCGATGCCGGTGTCGATAACCTGGATCTCGGCCAGTTCGCCGCGCCGCCGCGCGCCGACCAGGATGCGGCCACGGCGCGTATACTTGATGGCGTTGGAAACCAGGTTCTGGATCAGCCGGCGCAGCAGATTGCGGTCCGTCATGACGCTGAGCGACGACGGCATGATCGAGAGTTCGAGCTTCTTTTCGGCGGCAAGCGGCCGGAAGTCGTTGCCGATCTGGCGCAGCAGTCCGTCGAGGCCGAAGCTCGTATCGTCCGGCTTCATCGCGCCGGCATCGAGGCGCGAAATGTCGAGCACCGCGCCGAGGATGGTCTCGACCGATTCCAGCGACGATTCGATGTTCATCGCCGCCTTGCCGGCAGGTCCCTTGCCGGTCTTCTCGATCAGCGACGAGCAATAGAGGCGGGCGGCGTTCAGCGGCTGCAGGATGTCGTGGCCGGCGGCAGCGAGGAAGCGGGTCTTGCCGAGATTGGCCTCCTCGGCCAGCATCTGCGCCTGCGCCAGCTCCTCGTTGACGCGGGTGAGCTCGGCGGTGCGGCTCTTCACCCGCTGTTCCAAGGATTCGTTGGCGCGCTTAAGCGCCAGATCCTGCTCGACACGTCCAGAAATGTCGGCGTAGGTGGCGACGATGCCGCCGTCCGGCATCGGATTGGAGCGCAATTCCAGGATGCGCCCGCTTGTCTTCAGCTCCATCTGCCATGGGCTGACGAAGCTGGTCAGGCGGTTGAGCATGGTGACGCGCTGGTCTGCCGGTATGTCACCGCGCTCGGCAAGGTGGCGCAGGATACGATCGAGTGAGACGCCGACCTGGCCCATCTCGTCGGGCAGGTCGAACAGCGCCCGGTACTGGCGGTTCCAGCAAATCAACCGGAAATCGCGGTCGAAGACAGTGATGCCCTGTTCCATCTGGTCGAGTGCGATCTGCAGCAGATCGCGATTGTGCTGCAGCGCCTCGGTGGCGTCGTCGAGCAGGCGGAAGGCGTCCTTGGATTCGCGGTCGTTGCGGCGCAGCAGCAGCGACAGGATCAGCCGCGCCGAGGATGAGCCGACGGCACTGGCCAGAAGCTGCTCGGAGAAGCGGATGACATCCATGCTGGCCTGTTCGTTGCCGAGCAGTGAAGTGCCGCTGCTCTTTTCGAACGACTGAAAGGACCGCTCGGTCCGTTCGACACCGAGATAGCGCGCGATCGTGTCCTTGAGGTCGTTGACGGTAATGGTGGTGCGGAAGCGGCGCAGGCTGGGCAGCGGACTCGCTTCGCGCGGCACGAAGATCGACGCCTGGATGCGTTCCAGCGGCACAGAGGCGCGCGACAGCGAGCCGAACATAAAAAAGAGCGTGTTGATCGACAGGCTCCACAGCACGCCATGGTTCAGCGGCTCGGCGACGGTGCCGAAAAGAGCCTGCGGCCGCAATGCATCGAAGCCGAACAGGCCGTGGACGAGGATGCCGGTATCGGGCGCGATGAGCGAGGGAAGCAGCAGCGTATAGCTCCAGACGACGATGCCGGCGACCATGCCAAGCGCGGCACCCCTTCCGTTGGCGCCGCGCCAGACCAGGCCGCCGATCATTGCCGGCGCGAACTGCGCGATTGCGGCGAACGACATCAGGCCGATCGAGGACAGCCGCGCGCTATTGGTGCTCTCGCGGTAGTAGAGAAAGGCGATGAACAGCATGATGAAGATCGCCGCCCGCCGTACATTGAGGATGAGCGTCGACCAGTCCTCGTTCTCGGAGGTCGTGGTCCGCAGCAATCGCCTCACGAACAGCGGAATGACCAGGTCGTTGGAGATCATGATCGACAGCGCGACGCTTTCGACGATCACCATTGCGGTCGCCGCCGACAGCCCGCCGATGAAGGCGGCCATGGCCAGCACGTCGTGGCCGCTGAACAGCGGCAGCGACAGCACGTAAAGGTCGCTGCTGGTCTTGGGGCCGACCAGTTCCAGGCCGGCCAATGCGATCGGCAGCACGAACAGGTTGATTGCCACCAGATAGAGCGGAAACACCCATGTCGCGGTGCGCAGCTCGGCCTCGCTGCGGTTTTCGACGATGGTGACGTAGAACTGGCGCGGCAGCATGAGGATGGCAAAGCCGCTCAGGCATGTCAGCACCAGCCAGGTAGCGAGCGAGGTGTTGTAGCCCATCGCCTGGCGCACCTTCGTGTTTTCGGCGAGCTGGTCGAACATATCGCCTGGCCCGCCGAAGATCAGGAACGTGACCATCAGGCCGATCGCCAGGAAGGCGGCGAGCTTGACCACGGTCTCGACCGCCACAGCCAGCACCAGCCCGTCCTGGTGCTCGGTGGCATCGGCATGGCGCGTGCCGAACAGCACCGCAAACAGCGCCAGCAGCATGGCCACGACCAGCGAGATGTCACTGACGAACGGATCGAACGACGGCGGCGAGCCGGTATAGTGCTCGACCATCAGGCTGACCGAGCCGGAGATGGCCTTCAATTGCAGCGCGATATACGGCACGGCGCCGATGGTCGCGATCAGTGTGGCGATCGCCGCGACAGCGAAGCTCTTGCCGTAGCGGGCACCGAGAAAGTCGGCGATCGAGGTGATCTTCTCGGTCTTGGCCAGCCTGACGATGCGCTGCAGCAGCGGAAAGCCGAACACGAACACCAGCACCGGTCCGATATAGATGCCGAGGAACTCGAGGCCGCGCTCGGAGGACAGGCCGACCGAGCCGAAGAAGGTCCAGGAGGTGCAGTAGATGGCGAGGCTGAGCGCATAGATAAAGGGCCGGGCGCGGCCAGGCCCGGATGAAGTCGAGCGCCGGTCGCCCAGGCTGGCGATGGCAAACAGCAACGTCACATAGGCGATCGCGATGATGACGATGAACCAGCCCTGCACGGCTCGAACTTCCTCCCTGCGCCGATTTTTTCATCCGGCCTTGCAGACGCAATCACAGCTTGGCCACCGAGTCCATCGCGGCTTTCGGCGCATTATGGCCGCGGCTTCGCGCAATCCAGGCCGGGGAAACACGTCTTTGCGCCTGTCGCAACCGCAGGTTTTTGCTATTCTGCCCGCCGGTCGATGCCGAGGCGTGGACGGCAGCACGGCCGGTCAGGACAAGGAGGGTCGAATGCTGAAAGAATTTCAGGAATTCATTTCCAGGGGCAATGTGATGGACCTGGCCGTCGCCGTCATCATTGGCGCTGCCTTCGGCAAGATCGTCACCTCGCTGGTCGACGACATCATCATGCCGGTCATCGGGGCGATTTTGGGCGGATTGGACTTCAACAACTACTTTCTGCCCTTGTCCTCGGCCGTTAACGCCACATCGCTGGCTGAGGCAAAGAAACAGGGCGCGGTCTTCGCCTATGGCAGCTTCATCACCGTGGCACTGAACTTCCTTATCCTCGCCTTCATCATCTTCCTGATGGTCAAGGCGGTGAACAATCTGCGCCAGCGGCTGGAGCGCGAGAAACCGGCCGCCCCGGCCGCTCCGCCGCCGGCCGACGTCGCCCTCCTCACCGAAATTCGCGATCTCCTCGCCAGGAAATAGTTCGAAGACAGATTCCCTGGACCAAAACCCCGGTCGATTTCGGCTGGGGTTTTCTATTTTCGCCTGTCGTAAAACACGCTAGCTGTCCAAAAGACGAAAACGGATCTATCCATGACCTTGATCGATACCCTGCGCGCCGAGGCTCGGGCGGCGCCTGAAAGCGGCATTGTCGCCGTCATGAACCGCGGCCGCGGCCGCGACGGCATGATCCCGCTCTGGGCCGGCGAGGGCGACCTGCCGACGCCTGCCTTCATCACCGATGCAGCCGCCAAGGCACTCGCCGGCGGCGAGACCTTCTACACCTGGCAGCGGGGCATTCCCGAACTCAGGCAGGCGCTCGCCCGCTACTACACCAGGCATTTCGGCAAGACTTTCGCCAACGAGGAATTCATCGTCACCGGCTCCGGCATGCACGCCATCCAGATGGCCATCGATGCGGTGGCCGGCAAGGGCGACGAACTCGTCTACCTGTCGCCGGCATGGCCGAACTTCGCCGCCGCCGCCGGCGTCGCGGGCGCTGTTCCAGTCGCGGTCACGCTCGACCAGTCGGGCAATGGCTGGTCCTGCGATGTCGACAAGATCGCCGCGGCGATCACGCCGCGGACCAAGGCGCTGTTCGTCAACACGCCGTCCAACCCGACCGGCTGGACCGCCGACAAGGAGACGCTGCAGGCGATCCTCGACCTTGCTCGTGAAAGGGGCCTGTGGATCATCGCCGACGAGATCTACTCGCTGTTTCATTACGGCCATGGCCGCGCGCCGTCCTTCATCGACATCATGGCCGATGAGGATCGCATCCTGTTCGTCAATTCCTTTTCCAAGAACTGGGCGATGACCGGCTGGCGCATCGGCTGGATCAAGATCCATCCCGCCTTGCAGCAGGTGTTCGAGAACCTCGTCCAGTATTCGACGTCCGGCGTTGCGCAGTTCATGCAGCGCGGCGCCGTCGTTGCCCTCGATGAGGGCGACGCCTTCATCGTCGAGCAGGTGGAGCGGGCGAGGGCGGCGCGCGACCTGGTGTGCGGCATTCTCGCCGAAACCGGCAGGGCGCGGTTCACCGTGCCGCAGGGCGCATTCTATCTGTTCTTCGCGGTCGACGGCATCTCCGATTCCCGCGCTGCCGCCTTCGACATGGTCGACCGCGCCAATGTCGGCCTGGCTCCCGGCACCGCCTTCGGCCCCGGCGGCGAAGCCTTCCTCAGGCTGTGCTTCCACCGCCGCCTCGACCAGCTCGAGGAAGCCGCACACCGGCTGGCGAAATGGATGAAGAGTGTGTGAGCTGCCTCGAAGCCCGAGTTGAAACTCGCTCCGGCGAGTCAGCTGGCGTGGGTTTCGAGAACCGGAGCGCAGCGGACATTTGGGTCCGTGAGCACCGGAAGCGCAGAAAGCCGCGTCAGATGGCCGCCGGAGTAGAGTTTCAAACGGGCTTCACCCGCCCGACTTCGGCACCAGCAGTGGAATGACCCGGTCGCTCTTGGCGACCGACGGTCGGCCCGCCGAACCGTAGGGAATCCCCAACGCATCCCATGTCTCGACCAGCGCGTCCTGCAGGGACGCAATCAACGCGTCCGAATGGAACGGTGTAGGCGTGATGCGCAGCCGCTCGGTGCCGCGCGGCACTGTCGGGTAGTTGATCGGCTGGATGTAGATGCCGTGCACACCGAGCAGGCGGTCGCTGGCCATCTTGCAGAGCTCGGGATCGCCGACCAGAAGGGGCACGATGTGGGTAGGCGACTCCATCACCGGCAGGCCGGCCGCGGCCAGCACTTGCTTGGTCCGTGTCGCCTGACGCAGCTGCGCATCGCGCTCGGCCTGCGAGCGCTTGAGATGGCGGATCGAGGTGGTTGCCGCGGCAGCGATCGCCGGCGGCAACGCCGTGGTGAAGATGAAGCCCGGCGCATAGGAGCGCACCGCGTCGATCACCGCAGTGTTGCCGGCGATGTAGCCGCCAAGCGTGCCGAACGCCTTGGCCAGTGTGCCCTCGATGATGTCGATGCGGTCGGCCAGCCCTTCGCGCTCGGTGATGCCGCCGCCGCGCGGCCCGTACATGCCGACGGCGTGGACCTCGTCGACGTAGGTCATGGCGTTGTAGCGCTCGGCGAGATCGACGATCTGCTTGATCGGCGCGATGTCGCCGTCCATCGAATAGACGCTCTCGAAGACAATCAGCTTGGCGCGCTCGCGGCCGGCCGTCTGCAGCAGGCTTTCGAGATGCGCGACGTCGTTATGGCGGAAGATCTTCTTCTCGGCGCCCGAGCGCCGCACGCCCTCGATCATCGAAGCGTGGTTGAGCTCGTCCGAGATGATCAGGCAATTGGGAAGCAGCTTTGCAATGGTCGAGATCGACGCCTCGTTGGAAACGAAGCCGGAGGTGAAAACCAGTGCCGCTTCCTTGTCGTGCAGGTCGGCCAGCTCCAGTTCGAGCTCGACCAGCGGGTTGCTGGTGCCGGAGATGTTACGGGTGCCGCCGGCCCCCGACCCCATCTTGCCTGCCGCCTTCTGGAACGCGGCAATGACGTCGGGATGCTGGCCCATGCCGAGATAGTCGTTGGAGCACCAGACGGTGATTTCCTCGGCGCGGCCATTGGCGCGCCAGATGGCGCGCGGGAATTTCCCGACGATACGCTCAAGGTCGGCGAAGACGCGGTAGCGACGCTCCGCATGGAGCTGGTCGATCGCTTCCTCGAAAAACCGCTGGTAATTCATGTCGCCTTCCCAGTTTTGCGCGGGATCATAGTCATTGGCCCATTCGTCGTCCACCTGGCCTTTTTGGTCAAAATGCCACGCCCCGAGCCTGTTCCTAACGACCACGGAACGTGGCCTATTCCCTTGATGTGGATCAATCTTGTTTCAGGACAATGCCACGCGCCGATGAGACTGGTTACCGCAGGTTTTAATGGCCTGGCGGCAGATTTTCCAGTACGGCGACGATTGAGACAGTTCCGACAAATCATGAATAGCGAGGGATGCGGATGACGGTTTTGGTGACAGGCGGTGCCGGCTATATCGGTAGCCATATGGTCTGGGAATTGCTGGACACGGGTGACAGCGTCGTCGTCCTCGACCGGCTTTCCACCGGCTTTGAATGGGCGGTGGCCCCGGAAGCAAAGCTCGTCGTCGGCGACGTCGCCGACAGGGAACTGGTCGCCTCGATCATTCGCGGCAATAAGGTCGACGCAATCATCCATTTCGCCGGCTCGATCGTGGTCCCCGAATCGGTCGCCGACCCGCTTGCCTATTACGAGAACAACACCTGCAAGACGCGCACCTTGATCGAGACCGCGGTGCGCGAAGGCGTGCCCAATTTCATCTTTTCCTCGACCGCCGCCGTCTATGGCGGCGCCGGCCTGGAGCCGGTGCGCGAGGATGCCCGGCTTGCGCCGGAATCGCCCTATGGCCTGTCCAAGCTGATGAGCGAATGGATGCTGCGCGACGCGGCAATTGCCCATGGGTTGCGCTATACGGCGCTGCGCTATTTCAACGTCGCCGGCGCCGATCCGAAGGGACGCACCGGCCAGTCGACGCCCGGTGCCACGCATCTGATCAAGGTCGCTTGCGAGACGGCGCTCGGCAAGCGCCCCTTCATGCAGGTGTTCGGCACCGACTATCCGACGCCGGACGGCACCTGCATGCGCGACTATATCCACGTCAGCGACCTGGCGGCGGCGCATCGGCTGGCGCTTCAGCGGCTGCGTGCCGGCGGATCGAGCCTGGTCGCCAATTGTGGTTACAGCCACGGCTATTCGGTGCTCGAGGTCATCGACAGCGTCCGCCGCGTCTTCGGCCATGATTTCGACGTGCGAATGGGCGATCGCCGCGCCGGCGACGCCGCCGCGGTCGTCGCCAATTCGGAGCTGGCGCGCGGCGAGCTCGGCTGGACCCCGCAGCGCGACAACCTTGACCAGATCGTTGCCGATGCGCTTGCCTGGGAGCGCATTCTGACCAGCAAGAATTCGGCTCTGGGGTAAAGTGGGCTCTCCGCAAAGGTTGGTTCAGCGCGCTGGGGGCGGAATGAAAATCCTGGTGCTTGGGGCCGGCGTCGTCGGTACGGCGGCGGCCTTTTATCTGGCCAGCGACGGCCATGAGGTGACGGTGATCGAGCGCCATCCGGCGGCGGCACGCGGCACCAGCCGGTCGAATGCCGGCCTGGTGTCGCCCGGGGATGCCACCGCCTGGGCCTCGCCAGCCGCGCTGAAGACGTTCCTGCGCGGCCTCTACAACCACGATCTCGGCATCAAGGTGCGGCTGCGCTTCGATCCGTATTTTTTCGCCTGGAGCCTGCGCTTCCTGCGCCAGTGCACGCATAAGCGCATGCGCGCCAACACCGACGTCAAGCTGCGTCTGGCGCTCTATTCGCGCGACTGCATCAACGCCGTCTCCGCCGAAACTGGCATCCACTATGACGAGCGCAAGAAAGGCATTCTGTATTTCTTCCGCTCGCAGCAGAGCTTCGATACCGGCACCGACAATTATCGCTATCTCGGCGAACACGGCCTGCCGATCGAGATCGTCGGCCGCGACCGGCTGGTCGAGCTCGAGCCCGGCCTTGCCGGCGCCAAGGACAAGATAGCCGGCGGCGTCTATTCGCCGATCGACCAGACCGGCGACTCCAGCCAATTCACGCAGCGCCTCGCTGCCTATGCTGCCGAGAAACTCGGCGTCCAATTCCTCTACGGCACCACGGTCGAAGGCCTCGACATCGACGGCGACCGGGTGCGCGCCGTGATGACCTCGGCCGGCCCGGTGGCCGGTGACGCGGTGGTCATTTCCATGGGGCCGGAGAGCGGTCTGCTCGGCCGCCGCTACGGCATCGATCTGCCCGTCTATCCCGTGAAGGGCTATACCGTGACTGTTCCGCTGGAAGATGAAAACAAGGGGCCGATCATGGGTGGCGCCGACGAGGACCGGCTGATCGGCTATTCCAGGCTGGGAAATCGGCTGCGGATGTCCTCGACGGCGGAGTTCACCGGGTTCGACCGCACGTTCAAGCCACGCGATTTCAACTCGATCCTGAACACCGGCAAGGACCTGTTCCCCGGCGCTTTCGACGAGAGCAAGGCTGAGCTCTGGGCTGGACTTCGCCCGATGATGCCGAACTCCGTGCCGGTCATCGGACGGGCGCGGTACGACAATCTCTACCTCGACACCGGCCACGGCCATCTCGGCTGGACCATGGCCTGCGGTTCGGGAAAATTCCTTGCTGACGTGGTCGCCGGCCGCAAGCCGGAGATCGATCCGCAAGGATTGCTCTACGTGGGCTAGGCATCTCCGGACATCAGGGCGCCATGAGCTCGGCGGTCAGGCTCGTTCGTCGACCGCCGAACGCCAGGAGCGCACGTAACTGGTCCAGAGTGGATCGGCCGACGGTTCGGTCCTTTCGCCTCTGCCTTGCGGTGTCCCCTGGTCCGACGCCAGCAAGGCGGCGCCGATGCTGGTGCCTGTCGCAGCCTCGGAGGCAATGACGGCGCGCGCCGCCGCCGCAGCCAGCATGCGGGTGAACAGCCGGTTGCGGGCGAAGGGTCCTTCGACGATGGTGGGACCGTCCGCGCCGATCAGGTCGAGGCAGGTCGCGGTCATCAGCGCCAGGTAGAACGAGATGGCGACAAAGCGCTGGCCGACGCTCATACCGTCCGCGTTAAGCCATGATGCGGTATGATGCGGAAACGGCCCCGAACCCTGTTGGGTCGAGGGCAATAGGGACGTCTTGCGCGCTAGCACCGTGGCAACATCGTCTTCCGTCCAGTTCTCCGATTGGCCCTCGGTCAGCACGGAAAACTCGCGGCCACCCATGAAGCGCGCCGAGGGCACGGGATCGCCGAGCGCGTTGACATTGACCAGCGTATCGCGTGCCGGGTCGAGCGCGATCTTGTTGCCGCCGACTGCCATCGACACCACCCAGGTGCCGGTCGAGACCACGGAGAAAGGCGGTCTGTCGGACAGGAGATGCGGCAGCAGCGAGGCGTTGGAATCGTGCAGGCCGCAAAACACCGGCGTTTGCGGGTCGAGGCCGGTTTGCCGCGCGAGAGCGGGCAGGATCGGGCCCAAGCGGTCCTTGGCCTGCCGCACCGGCGCCATTAGCCGGCGCCATTGCAGCCGGTCGACCAGCGACGAAAAATCCGCTTTCCACGGGTTCCACAGATCGGTGTGGCAGCCGAGCGAAGTCACCTCGCTGGCGGCGACGCCGGTCAGGCGCAAGGCCCAGTATTGCGGATACATCAGGATCGCGGCGGTTCTGGCGAAATCCGCCGGAAAGCGCTTCTGCTGCCAGAACAGCTGCGCGCCGAGATTGAGGCCGGCCGGCAGGCGCGGCGTGCCGGTCTCGGAGAACGCCGGACGGATCGTGTCATAGTCCCCGGCAAGGGCATCCGGCCCGTCGAATTCGTAGTCGAGCACCGGCAGCGCCAGTTCGCCTGATGCGTCGACCAGCACGCCCGTAGCGCCATGGGTGGTGATCGATATCGCATCGATGCGCTGCTCGCGATCGATCTCGGCCAGGCTGCCAAGGATAAACGCCCATAACCGCTCGACGTCATGGTGCGGGTACGGGCCTTGCCGAACCGGCTCGTTCACCATCCTGCGCAGCGCGACTTCGCTTGCCGCGGCAAGATCGACCAGCGCCACCTTGGCGTTGGTCTTGCCGATATCGATGACGGCGACGTGGCGGGTCATTCCATATGGAACATTGTTTCCAGCGGCACCGCCACCGGCTCGTTGTTCGGCTTGGTCTCCATGATGTCCGCCATCTCGGCCCACCAACGCTGCATCACCGGATGCTTCGGCAATTCGTCCATGCCATGGTCGTCACGGCGCCACAGCACGCCGAACAAGGTGTTGGTCTCTTCGTCGAGATGGATCGAGTAATCGGAGATACCGGCCTGCTTGAGCAGCGCGACCAGCGACGGCCAGATGTCGTCGTGGCGCCTCTTGTATTCGGCCTTCATGCCCGGATTGAGCTTCATCTTGAACGCGTATTTCTCCGGCATCAGGCAAAGCGCTCCCGCCGTACTCGCCGCCACAGGATCGGCAGCGCGATGACGATGATCAGCAGCAGGCCGATGAAGATCGACATAACGATCCCCGGCACGTTGAGCAGGCCGAGGCCGAAGGTCACCAGTCCCATGATGAAGGCGGCCAGCACCACACCCAGAATGCTGCCGGCGCCGCCCAGGATGCTGACGCCGCCGAGCACCACCATGGTGATGACTTCCAGCTCGTAGCCCTGTGCGATGGACGGCCGGGTCGAGCCGAGCCGCGATGTGATCAGCACCGAGGCGATGCCCGCCATCAGGCCGGTCAGGCAAAACAGGATGAATTTGATACGGCCGACGCGTACGCCGGAAAACTGCGCCGCGACCGGGTTGTTGCCGATGGCAAAGACCCGGCGGCCGAAGCTCGTCCGGTGCAGAAGGAACCAGTAGACGACTGCCGCGATCAGGAAAAGCGTCAGTTCGAACGACACCACCCACCAGACATAGCCCTGGCCGAAGAAGGCGAAGCTCGCGGGATAGCCCTTGTAGGCCTGGTCGCCCAGGATGATGAAGGCAATGCCGCGAAACAGGCTCATCGTGCCGATGGTGACGACGATCGACGGCAAGCCGAGCCTGGTGACGAGCAGTCCGTTGAAGGCGCCGCAGCCGAGCCCGACGACGAGGCCGATTGCCACCAGTTCAGGCATGCCGGCGCCGGCCTGCACCGCCATGCCCATCATTGTTGACGCCAGCGCGATGATGGCGGCCACCGACAGGTCGATTTCGCCGGAGATGATCAGCAGCGCCATGGCCAGCGCGATCAGCGCCTTTTCCGTGAAGTTGAAGGTCAGGTCCGACAGCGACCACGCGTCGAGGAAATAGGGCGAGGCAAAGCTGTTGACGGCAAAGATGGCAACCGCCACGACGACCAGCAGCGCCTCCCATGAGAAGATCGCCGACGTCAGCGGCTTGTCGAGCCGGTCGGGAATATGGCGTGGGGCAGGGGTGTCGGTCATGCCGCTTCCGCCTTCTTGAGGATGATGCGGCCTTGCCGGCGTTCGCCGCGCGCGTTGAGCACCACGGCCAGGATGATGGCGCTGCCTGAAATCGCCATCTGCCAGAACGGTGAGATGTTGATCACCGGCAGCGCGTTGGAGATGATGCCGAGGAACAGCGCGCCGAGCACCGCGCCGCCGACCGAACCGATGCCGCCGGCAATCGAAATGCCGCCGATGACGCAGGCGGCGATGATATTGAGCTCATAGCCGTTAGCGACCTCGACCGAGGCGATGACGTAGCGCGAGATCCACAGATAGCCGCAGAGGCCGCCGATCATCCCCGAGATGCAGAAGACGATGAATTTCGTCCGGCCGACATCGATGCCGGCATAGACCGATGCTGTCGGGTTGACGCCAATGGCATAGATCGAGCGGCCGAGCGCGGTGCGAGTCATCACGAGGAAGAACAGTGCAATAACCAGCAGGGCGATCCACGACAGTACCGGAATGCCGAGGAAAGCCGCGCGCTGCAACCCGATGAAATCAGCGCTCATCTGGTCGGCGTTGACCCAGGCGCCGCCTGAAATGACGAACGTGGCGCCGCGGTAGATGGTGAGGGTGCCGAGCGTTACCACGATCGAGGGAATGTTCAGCCGCCATACCAGCAGGCCGTTGATGGCGCCGAGCACCAGGCCGACCAGAAGTGCGATGACGATCAGCAGCGGGATCGGGATCGCCGGATGCGCGGCGTTCAGCATTGCCACCACCATGCCGGTGAAGCAGAGATTTGAAGCCATCGACAGATCGATCGAGCGGGTCAGGATGACGACCATCTGGCCGAGCGCCAGGATCATCAGGATCGACGTGTCGTTGAACACCTGGCGCAGGTTGGCCGGATCGGCAAAACCTGGAAACCGCGTGGAGATCAGCCCGATCAGCACGACGATTGCCGCCAGCAGCCAGACCTCGCGGCATTTGAGAAGAGCCTTCATGCCGCGATCCCCGCTGCCGTCCTGACCAAGGTTTCGGCGTCGAGCCCTTTATTGTCATAGACCGCGGCAATGCGGCCCTCGCGCATAACGACGACGCGGTCCGACATGCCGAGGATTTCCGGCAATTCGGACGACACCATGATCACCGACAGGCCTTGCGCGACGAGCTCGGCCATGAAGCCGTGCACGGCCGCCTTCGAGCCGATGTCGATGCCCTTGGTCGGCTCGTCCAGGATGATCACCTTGGGCGCGGTCGCCAGCCATTTGGCGATGACGATCTTCTGCTGGTTGCCGCCCGACAGCGTGCCGACGTCCTGGCTGAGCGAGGAGGCGCGCAGATCGAGCCGCTCGGTATAGGAGCGGGCCAGCGCGAACTCTTCGGCCAGCCGCAATATGCCGGATTTGGATGTCCGTTTGAGCGAGGGCAGCGAGACATTCTGGAAGATCGGCAGGCCGATCACCACGCCTTGCTTGCCGCGCTCCTCCGGCACATAGACGATGCCGGCGTAGATCGAATCCGCCGCCGATTTCGGCGCGATTGCCTTACCCTCCAGCGTGATCGTGCCGCCGCTGGTGCGGGTGATGCCTGATATCGCCTGCATCACCTCGCTGCGCCCGGCGCCGACAAGGCCGTAGAAGCCGAGGATTTCGCCCCTGTGCAGCTCGAAGCCTATGTCGTCGAACTCGGTCGGGTGCGACAGGCCGGAGACGGCCAGCACCGGCGCGCCGATCTCGGCCTTGCGCTGCGGAAAGATGTGATCGACCGAGCGGCCGACCATCATGCGCACGATCTGGCTCTGGCCGGCGTCCTTGATCAGGCCTTCGCCGACCATCTCGCCGTCGCGGAACACGGTATAGCGGTCGGCGATGCGGTAGATCTCATCGAATTTGTGGCTGATGAACAGGATCGCCTTGCCGTCGCTCTTGAGGAATTCGATCAGCAGGAAAAGCTCTTCGATCTCCTTCATCGAAAGCGCTGCCGTCGGCTCGTCCATGATGACGATCCGCGCGTCGATGGACATGGCGCGGGCAACCGCGACTAGGTGCTTGTTGGCAATGCCGAGATCCTTCAGCCTGGCGTCGGCGTCGATATGGCCGGCGCCCATCGTGTCGAGCACCTCGCGGGCATTCTTGCGCATGGTGCGCCAGTCGATGGTTTTGAAACGCGTGCGCGGCGCATGGCCGAGGAAGATGTTTTCGGCCACCGTCAGGTCGTCGAACAGCACGGTTTCCTGGTGGATGGCGGTGATGCCATGCCCGAACGCGGCGTGGGCGCTGGGCAGTGTGACCGGCTGGCCGTCGATGCTGATCGTGCCAGCATCCGGCTGGTAGATGCCGGTCATGATCTTGACCAGCGTCGACTTGCCGGCACCGTTTTCGCCGATCAGCGCGGTTACCTGGCCGGGATAGAGCGACAGGCCGACATTGTGCAGCGCCCGCACGCCGGGAAAGCTTTTCGAGATGCCGGACAGCGTCAGGCGCGGTCCGGATGACAAAGGCGCTTCATTTGCCACTTCGTGCTGGGCTGTCGTGTCCATAATCGTATCAAGCCCTGTAGCAAGGTTCGTTTGAAAGCGCGGCGGAACCTGAGCTCCGCCGCACCGTTTCGAAGGTTCCAGGATCAATAGATCTTGGAGAACTTTTCGATGTTCGACTTGTCGAACTGGAAGGGCGGAGCCATCGCAGCCGAGTTGGTGTCGTCGAGCGTGACCTTGCCGACGCGGCCGATCGACAGCGTAGCACCGGGCTTGGCCTCTTCCTTCTTCACCGCCAGGTCGTGGGCGAGGTAGACGGCGGAGTAGCCGAGATCGATCGGGTTCCACAGCGCAACCGCCTGGCTGGCGCCATTGTCGATGAACTTCTTGAACTCCGACGGCAGCGCCAGGCCGGTGACGTTGACCTTGCCGATCAGGCCTTCATCGGTCACCACCTGCGCGGCGGCAACGACGCCGACGGTGGTCGGTGCGATGATCGCCTTGAGGTTCGGATAGGACTTCAGCAGGCCCTTGGCTTCGTCCGTGCTCTTGGCCGAGTCGTCGTCGCCATAGACGGTGGCGACGAGCTTGATCTTGGGGAACTTCTCCGGCAGCACCTTCTTGGCCGCGTCGATCCAGGCATTCTGGTTGGTCGCGGTCGAAGAAGCCGACAGGATGGCGACATCGCCGCCTTCCGGCAGGTAGTCGGCGGCCAGCTTGATGATGGTCTCACCGATCAGGTTGGTATCGGAGGGGTTGAGGTGAAGCTGGCGTCCTTCCGGCGCGACGCCTGAATCCCATGAGATGACGGTAATGCCGCGCTGCATCGCCTTCTTCAGCACTGGCACCAGCGCGTCGGCGTCGTTCGCCGAAATGGCGATGGCATTGACCTTCTGCGCGATCAGCGAATTGACCACTTCGATCTGCGCTTCGGCGGTCGCCTTGGTCGGGCCGGTGTAGATGATGTCGACATCGCCGAGCTCCTTGGCCGCCTCTTCGGCGCCCTTGTTGGCGGCGTCGAAGAAGCCGTTGCCGAGCGACTTCACCACCAGCGCGATCTTGACGTTTTCGGCGTAGGCGGCATTCACGAACATGGCGGCGGAGAACGCCGCCGTAACCATCAATTTCTTCAGAAAGCTCATCGAATATCCTCCCTTGAGCGTTGCATTCCATCGCCGCTGCGGGCGTGAGTGGTTCTCAGGCCTGCAGCGAAGATTCTTCCTTGTTGGTTGCCGTTGTGCGGGCGATGATCAGCGTCACGCCGGCGGTCTCCAGCATCTTGGCTTCGCGATCCTCGATGGCGTCGTCGGTGATCACCGTGGCGATGCGCGACAGGCCGCACAGGATCAGGCTCGAGCGTTTGCGGAACTTCGAGGAATCGACCAGCACCACCAATTCGTCTGCCTGGTCGATCAGTTTCTGCTCGGCCTGGATCAGCAGCGGGTCGCCTTCCATAAGACCGAGCGGCCCCAGCCCTTGCGCGCCCATGAACATGCGGCGCGCGTAGAAATTGCGCGTCACGTCATTGTCGAACGGCGACAGGATGATGTTCTGCTCGCGGTAGATGGTGCCGCCCGACAGCATCACCGTGTTCTTGGAGTGCCTGAGCAAGTGCTCCGCGATCGGGAAGGAATTGGTGAAGATCGGCATGCGGCGGCCGGTCAGGAAATGCACCATCTGGAAGGTGGTGGTGCCGCCATTGATGATGATCGGCTCGCCGTCCTTGCACAGATCCACGGCTTCCCGCGCGATTGCCCGCTTCTGCGAAGCGTTGATGGTCTCGTTGACGGAAAAGGGCCGGCCGGCAAGGCCGATGAACTGCGGCGGCGAAAGCGCCTCGGCGCCGCCGCGCACCCGGCGCAGCCGTTTTTGCACATGCAATGCCGCGATGTCGCGCCGGATCGTCGCCTCCGACGACTCCGTCAGGTCGACCATCTCCTGCACCGTCACCACAGGCTTTTCCTGGACGGCGGACAGAATGATCCTGTGGCGCTCTTTCTCGTGCATGGTTCCTCCCTGCCGGAGCATCTAGTCACCCAAAGCGCGCAGTGTCAATCATTTCCGATCAGATAATTTCATTGTGCAATGCAATATGACTGATATTGATCGTTTGTGATTGACAAGGCCGCCGCTTGCGTAGAAATTCGTACAAAAGGGACCCGCGCCGTTTGCGTGTCCCAAAGGGAGGATACCTATGCTCGACAAGCGCTCCGGCACGCGCCTCGCCAATCTTTGGGATGACGCAAAAGCGCAAGCAATGAGCGAGCCCGAACGTCTGGTCTATCGCTCGAATGTTCTTGGCTCCGACAAGCGCGTCACCAATTATGGCGGCGGCAACACCTCCTCCAAGATCTGGCAAAACGATCCGCTCACCGGCGAGAGCGTGGAAGTGCTGTGGGTCAAGGGCTCGGGCGGCGACAGCGCCTCGATCAAGCTCGACGGCTTCGCCACGCTCTACATGGACAAATTGCGCGCGCTGAAAGGTCTCTATCGCGGCCTCGAACATGAAGACGAGATGGTCGGCTATCTGCCCCATTGCACCTTCAACCTCAACCCGCGCGCGGCTTCCATCGACACGCCGCTGCATGCCTTCGTGCCGAAGCCTTATGTCGACCATATGCATCCCGATGCCATCATCGCCATTGCCGCCGCCAAGGATTCGCAGGCGCTGACCAAGGAGATCTTCGGCGACACGATCGGCTGGCTGCCATGGAAACGTCCGGGCTTCGAGTTCGGCCTGTGGCTGGAGAAATTCTGCCGCGAAAACCCCGAAGCCAAGGGTGTCGTACTGGCCAGTCATGGCCTGTTCAGCTGGGGCGACACGCCGAAGGAATGCTACGAGACGACGATCTCGGTGATCAACCAGGCGATCGACTGGTTCGAGCGCAAGAGCCAGGGCAAGCCGATTTTCGGCAGCGAAGTCGTCAAATCCCTCGATGCGCCTGCGCGTCGCGCCGTGGCCGCAAAACTGATGCCGAGGATCCGTGGCCTGATCTCGGAGAACAGCCACAAGCTCGGCCATTTCGACGATTCCCCTGCCGTGCTCGAATTCGTCAATTCCAGGGATTTGCGGCCGCTGGCGGCACTCGGCACGTCCTGCCCGGACCACTTCCTGCGCACCAAGATCCGGCCGCTGGTCATCGAGTTCGACCCCCAAAATCCCGACGTCGATGCCGTCATTGCCCGTCTTGCCGATGATGTGGCGGAGTATCGCGTCGGCTATCAGGCCTATTATGACCGCTGCAAGCACGCGGATTCGCCACCGGTGCGCGATCCGAACGCCGTCGTCTATCTGATGCCCGGCGTTGGCATGTTCACCTTCGCCGGCGACAAGGCGACGGCGCGCATATCGGGCGAATTCTACGTCAACGCCATCAACGTCATGCGCGGTGCCTCGACGGTCTCGACCTATGTCGGCCTGCCCGACCAGGAAGCCTTCGACATCGAATACTGGCTGCTCGAAGAGGCAAAGCTGCAGCGCCTGCCGAAACCAAAGGCTCTTGCCGGCCAGATTGCGCTGGTCACCGGCGGCGCCGGCGGCATCGGCCGGGCCACCGCCAACCGGCTGCTGCGCGACGGCGCGTGCGTCGTGCTGGCCGATATCGACGAAGCAGCCCTTGCCAGCGCCAATGACGAGCTTGCCAAGGCCTATGGCAAGGATTTCGTGCGGCCCGTAGTCATCAACGTCACGTCCGAGGATCAGGTGATCTCCGGCTTTGCCGAAACGGCGGTCGAATTCGGCGGCATCGATATTCTGGTCTCCAATGCCGGCCTGGCCTCCTCGGCGCCGATCGAGGACACCACGCTGACGCTGTGGAACAAGAACATGGACATCCTGTCGACCGGCTATTTCCTGGTTTCGCGGGAGGCGTTCCGGCTGTTTCGGGCGCAGAAGATCGGCGGCAACGTCGTCTTCGTCGCCTCCAAGAATGGGCTTGCCGCATCGCCAAACGCCGCCGCCTATTGCACTGCCAAGGCCGCCGAAATCCATCTGGCACGCTGCCTGGCGCTGGAAGGCGCGGAAGCGCAGATCAGGGTCAATGTCGTCAACCCCGACGCCGTGCTGCGCGGCTCGAAGATCTGGACCGGCGAATGGAAGGAACAGCGCGCCGCCGCCTACAAGATGTCGACCGACGATCTCGAGGAGCACTACCGCTCGCGTTCGATGCTGAAGCGGTCGGTGTTCCCCGAAGACATCGCCGAGGCGATCTATTTCTTCGCCTCCGATATGTCGGCCAAATCGACCGGCAACATCGTCAACGTCGACGCCGGCAACGCACAGAGCTTTACGCGATAAGCAGTCGTTTGAGGGTTGGCGCCGACGCCGGAGCTTTACCCTTCTCCCCGTCACCATACGGGGAGAAGGTGCCGGCAGGCGGATGAGGGGCAGCGCCAACCGAACGCATTTGGGAGGAAACTTTAGTGTCCGAAACCATCATCTCCGCCGATGTTGTCGAGAAAGACAATGCCGCGCGCAACGCCAATCTCAAGCGCGACTACGAGTCCCTCGGCGAGCGCCTCGACCGCCGCGGCATCGCCATCGACGCCATCCGCGACAAGGTCGAGAAATTCGCCGTCGCCATCCCGTCCTGGGGCGTCGGCACCGGCGGCACCCGCTTTGCCCGCTTTCCCGGCGCCGGAGAGCCGCGTGACATTTTCGACAAGATCGAGGACTGCGCCGTCATCCGGCAATTGACGCAGGCGACGCCGACCGTCTCGCTGCATATTCCCTGGGACAAGGCCGATCCGAACCGGCTGAAGCAGGCGGCATCCCGCTTCGGCCTCGGCTTCGACGCCATCAACTCCAACACCTTCTCCGACGCCAGGGACCAAAAACTTTCCTATAAATTCGGCTCGCTGTCGCATGCCGATGCAGCAACACGCCGGCAGGCTGTCGAGCACAATCTCGAGTGCATCGAGATCGGCAGGACGCTGGGCTCCAAGGCGCTGACGGTGTGGATCGGCGACGGCTCGAACTTTCCCGGCCAGGTCAATTTCGCCAAGGCATTCGAGCGCTATCTCGACGCGATGAAGGAGATCTATGCCGGACTGCCGGACGGCTGGAAACTGTTCACCGAGCACAAGATGTACGAGCCGGCCTTCTATTCGACCGTCGTGCAGGATTGGGGCACCAATTACATCATCGCCAAAGAGCTTGGCGACAAGGCGTTCTGTCTGGTCGACCTCGGCCATCACGCCCCCAACGTCAACATCGAGATGATCGTGTCGCGACTGATCCAGTTCAAGAAACTTGGCGGCTTCCATTTCAACGATTCGAAATATGGCGACGACGATCTCGACGCCGGCTCGATCGATCCCTACCGGCTGTTCCTCGTCTTCAATGAACTGGTCGATGCCGAGCTTGCCGGTGCCGAAGGTTTCGATCCGGCCCACATGCTCGACCAGAGCCATAACGTCACCGATCCGATAGAAAGCCTGATGTTGTCGGCGGTCGAGGTGCAGCGCGCCTATGCCCAGGCGCTGCTGGTCGACCGCAAGGCGCTCGAAGGCTTCCAGGACGCCAATGACGCGCTGATGGCGACGCAAACGCTGAAGACAGCCTATCGCACCGACGTCGAGCCGATCCTTGCCATGGCGCGGCTGAAGACCGGCGGCGCCATCGATCCGGTCGCCGCCTACCGCGCCGCGGGCTACCGGGCGAAGGTTGCAGCGGAACGGCCGGCCGTGGCGAGCGTCGGCGGCGGGATTGTTTGATGTTGGTGAAAATGAAAACCCGCCACGAAGGGCGGGTCGTTGGAGCCAATTAGCACCATACCGAAATTAGTAGCATAGCTGCCGGCACAAAGCAAGAACAAAATTGCTGTAACGTGAAAATTCTGAGAGCCGCGATGAAGCGTGGCCTTGTTTCCAACGCTGCGGCGCTCAGAAGTAACGGCATGGATCCTAGGGTCTCCGCGACGTCGCTTCGCTCCTGCTCCGCCCTAGGATGACGAAGGCGTGAGGGCCTACAGCTAATCGCAGATGTTGGGGATTGGCGGCTGATGGCAATGGCAAACGTTGCAGGCTGGCGGCTGCTGGCAAATCGCAAACTTTCGGGATTAGCCGATCTCTCCCTCCCTTCGTCATCCTAGGGCGGAGCAGGAGCGCAGCGACGTAGCGGAGACCCTAGGATCCATGCCGTTGCAGTCGCCGAAGATTGCAACGGCGGTTGCGAGGCGAACCGGCACAGGCGTGCGAACCCTCCCGATTCTTTCGATCTTCGCAGTAGACTCAACCGCTCCAAGCGCGTTTCCTAGGCACACCCCCACGCCTCGGAGAACGGCCATGCACAACACCCGCCGAACCCTAATCGCCGTCAGCCTTTCCCTCACCCTGACCTTCGTACCCTTCCTCGCCTATGCCGCCTCGCCGCAGCCGGCGAAGGGCGAGCACGGCATGGTGGTGACCGCCCAGCATCTTGCGTCTGAGGTCGGCGTCGAGGTGCTGAAGCAGGGCGGCAACGCGGTCGATGCCGCGGTCGGGGTCGGCTATGCGCTGGCCGTGGTCTATCCGACCGCCGGCAATATCGGCGGTGGCGGCTTCATGACCATCCGCTTCAAGGACGGCCGCTCGACCTTCCTCGATTTTCGCGAGCGCGCGCCGCTGGCCGCGACCAAAACCATGTATCTCGACAAGGACGGCAAGCCGGTAAAAGGCGCCAGTCTCGACGGCTATCTGGCGGTCGGCGTGCCGGGCTCGGTCGCTGGTTTCGAGATGGCGCGGGAGAAATACGGCACGCTGTCGCGGCAGGACTTGCTGGCTCCGGCCATCCGCTTTGCCAAGGAAGGCTTCGTGCTGGAGCAGGGCGATGCGGCCTCGCTCCAGGGCGGCGCGGAGCGGTTGGCAAGGGACCCAGCGGCGGCGGCCATTTTCCTCAAGCCGGACGGCAAGCCCTATGCTGTCGGCGAGCGTCTTGTTCAGCCCGACCTCGCGGCTTCGCTGGCCGCCATTTCCGAACGCGGGGCGGATGCCTTCTACAAAGGCGCGACCGCCGACGCCATCGTCAAGGCGAGTGGCGAGAAGGGCGGCATTCTGGCCAGGGCTGATTTCGAAAACTATGCGGTGCGCGAGCTCAAGCCGGCAACCTGCAATTATCGCGGCTACGAGATCATTTCCTCGCCGCCGCCGAGCTCCGGCGGCGTCATCATCTGCGAGATCCTCAACGTGCTTGAGTTCTATCCGTTGTCCTATCTCGGCGCCGGTTCGGCCGAGACGGTTCACGTCATGGTCGAGGCGATGCGCCACGCCTATGTCGACCGCAATTCGGCGCTCGGCGATCCCGGCTTCATCGACAATCCGGTCGCAAAACTGCTCGACAAGAATTACGCCAGGGAAATTCGTGAAAAGATCGATCCGTTCCGGGCCGGCGTCTCGCAGGAATTGATGCCGAAGGGTTTTGGCGAGAGCAAAGAGACGGCGCATTTTTCGATCATCGACAATGATGGCAATGCCGTCGCGGTAACCTACACGCTGAACGGCTCTTTCGGCGCCGGCGTTGTCGCCGCCGGCACCGGCATCCTGCTCAACAACGAGATGGACGATTTCACCCAGAAGCCCGGCGTGCCCAATCTCTATGGCCTGGTCCAGGGCGAGGCGAATGCGATCGCGCCGAAAAAGACGCCGCTGTCGTCGATGAGCCCGACCATCCTCGCCAAAGACGGCAAGCCGTTCATGGTCATCGGCAGCCCCGGCGGTTCACGGATCATCACCATCACGCTGGAGGCGATCGTCAACGTCGTCGACCACGGTATGAACATCCAGGAGGCCATCGACGCACCGCGCATCCATCACCAATGGTTGCCCGACACGGTCTATATCGAACCTTTCGGCCTGTCGCCCGATACCGAAAAGCTGCTTACCGGCATGGGCTACCGCCTCGATCTTGCCGACACGACCTGGGGCCAGGCGGCCGGCATCCTGGTCGGCGGCAAGAGCCTGGCGGAAATCGAGAAGGGTGGCGGCGCCCGCTACAATGGCGCCATCGACAGCCGCGCCGCAGCCGGCAAGGCTATCGGGTATTAACCCCAAAAAGTGGGAACCGGTTTTCGGATAAGATCATGGTCAACAAGAAGATTGCGCCTTGCTTCAGGTGACCAGCGCGATCGTCGACGCAATCAGCATCAGCGCCGCGATGCCGACGAACAGCGCGTAGATGCGCGGCCGGTCGAGCAGAAGCGCATTGCCGGATATCCATGCTGCAGTGGCGCCACCAAGCGCGAAAAAGAAGGTGCTGCGGCGCCCGAAGCTCAAGCCGGCAGCCATCAGGCCACCGATGATCAGGGCGCCGAACACGATGATCACGGCGACTGCGTATTTTTCGAAATCGTTGCTGCCGGCGCTCGGGCCGATTGCGTTCAACCTCGACAGATCGTCCGGATCGAACGGGCTGGTCGACCCATATTCGTCTTGACCGACAGGCTCATGCATTATTCGTTCTCCGCAAACCGACAGCAAATCATCAAGCCTCGCCGAGCGCAACCGCTCGCCGAATGTGATCGGCACGGTGTTCAACACTTTCTGGCGGCGGCTTGCCAGAGATTTTTGAATTCGCGCTTGGATCGCCGCCCCGCTGCGCGGCCTGGTCAAGCGCTTTGCCCGAGCTGAATCTTCATGCCGCCCTGGCCAAAGACTGCGTTGCCTGAACGGAAGCCCCAAGCACCGCGTGTGCGGAGTCGGCCTGCCTTTCATCGACATGCGCCAGCACCAGGATCACACCTGGTGCGGCGTTCGTCTGGCCTGGCTGCTTGCCGGTACCGGACGATGTCCCGAAAAGCCTGCCGGCAACGCAGCCCAAGGCTGCACCGACGAGGGCCGATGCCAGCCATCCCGCGCCGAGGGGATCGATGCCGGGGATATCGAAGGCGCCGAGGCCGGCCAACAAACCCGCCGCCGCGCCAAGGGCGGCACCGGTGCCTGGACCGCGCAAGACGGCGCCGATTTCGTCATCGTAGGGTCCGATGACACTGATTTCGTGGCGGGCGATCCCTGCCGCCTGAAGCGCTTCGACGGCACGCGCCGCCTGGTCATGGGAATCAAAAAGTCTGCTGATTGTTCGCATTGGAATTGCCTGTGAGGCCCCCCGGCCCTCGACGGTACGGCGGGTTCCTGCTGAGCGACGACGCCGAGGAACCGCCTAACGCATACGTCGCCCGCCCCTCATTTCCCAGCGGCCGGCGACGGCTGCCCCAACATTAACGTAAAAAGATGATATTTACGATATTTAGCGTGCCTGGGTAGACCACGAACTGTCTA